>JAKBQK010000386.1 GCA_021835265.1 Thermoplasmata archaeon | reverse complement strand
TACAAATCCCATGAATTAATTTAGTTTTTCAGACAGTAACAGACCACCCTGTTGAGATAATGGGAACTAATTATTTTTAGCTCAGAGTCTCTGTAAGGGAAAGTTTGTGTTTCCATAATTTCTCACTATGATATTCAACATTGTTGAACATGCCTCAACCAACTCTCTCAGATACGTTTGGAACTCATATAATATTGATAAGAAAAAACAGCAATAAACAACTATCTTCTCCTCTAAAGTGAAGAAATATCGGACCCGGATGACCTCGACCCTCATCTTTTTAAGTCCTTAGACCTGAACGGTGAAAATAGTCTCAATACGGCATCGGAAATTGTATCCTTCAATTACATTGTGCGGTACAGTATAATCCATGTCAATTGATAATAATAAATGCTTTTGAGTTGAATCCCAGATCAAACAGTAGGAACAACCCATGTCGGAATATTTGTTTAATAGAATCCGGCACCGAAGAGATCTCTTGAGTATTTAGTTTTCAGTGTTCAAAGGAGTTGATAATAAACGAAGTCTCTGGTCATTGTTCACAATGCATGCTACCTCGAAAAAGAACCAGGTGAGTGATTATTTCATGATCTTCTATCATTCTGGTCATCCTATAGAAATTTATGATTAACTTATTAATCCTTAAGTTTTCAGTCGCCTAATGCCATCATTACTGGACCAGTGTTTTCAGTTATTAATTTCTAAGCTATGGAGTACATTTTAAAAATGGGAATCTATTATTCCTGCAATAGTAGCGTTAAAAATGCAACGTTCAAATGTTCTTAATATTGAATCCGTATATACTTTCCAAAGTTTACTCATAATTATTGGTAACGGCCCGCATAATTAATCTGCGGTTGTAACGCCACGGATTAAAATATATTTAGTGATACGTTCAATCTAAATGACCATTATAATACAATTAGGTTAAATGATCCCATAGGTATTTTCACAATAAGTCTATCTCTAGGGATATTTTGTATAAGAAAATCTATATACATGCTATTATTATATTTAATAATGGCAGACTCACAAATTGGAATAAAAGAGAATGATCCAATGGGGGCTATGAACAATGCTAAGTATGGTAAGTTTCATCGAAATCTTGCAATTGTAGCAGCATTGGGTGCATTCACGGATTTGTATGTGATTCAAGCTCTTGGGGCAAGCACGTTTAGTATAGTCCCGTACTTATTACACAGCACTAGTAATTTTGCATTCACTGCATCTCTTCTATTTATAGGGGCAGTACTAGGGGTATTCAGCATGGGAACAGTAGTTGACAGAGTTGGGAGAAGACTCACTTTTATCCTTACTCTTTCTTTGGTTTTTATTTTTAGTATCCTGACAATTTTTGTTAAAACCCCACTTCAACTTAATATTTTGAGGTTTTTACTAGGTTTCGCTACTGGTGCGGACTATCCAGCCGCTATGACTATTGTTGCAGAATTTCTACCGACCAAGGAGAGGGGAAGAGGTCTAACATATTTGTGGGCTGGTTTCACTTTAGGAGGGGTTACGGCTTATCTTATAGGATATCTATTGTACATAACTACTGGACCAACGCCATACGAATGGAGAATTTTATTAGGATCTGTCGCGGTGCCTGCATTCATAGGGATTATACTTAGAACTACTTTACCAGAGTCTCCTAGATGGGCAATTGAAAAGAAGAAGTTCGATGTTGCTTCCAAAAGTATAGAAAAAGCTTCTGGAAAGAAATTCAGTGAAAATGAACTTGAATCCAGCAGAAAACTACTATTCGAAAATCAAAGAACTAGGATAGAAAAATATCATTGGAAATATTTCATAATAATATTACCATTAGTCATCGCCGTAATGCTTTTTAATCTGGTACCCGGGGCATTATCCACGCTGAATCCAACAATTCTCTCTTCCTTAGGAATAGCTAAGGCAGGTACTCTTCTTTACAGCGCAGCTTTCCTAGCAGTTCAGTTTGTAGCAGTTATGATTGTAGCACAAACAATTGAAAATGTTAGTAGATTGAAATGGGCAGTAATAGGGGGTGCTCTCGAAGGGATTTTGGCTTTGTTTGTAATTTTATTCTACCACAATGCGATAGCTCTTTTTGTCTTGTTCATGGGTCTCTCATTCTTTGCATTCATAGCAGTGCCGGTTATGAGAAATACTGGTTCTGAATTGTTTCCCACAGAATTCAGAGGTTTTTCCAGTGGAATAGTTATGACTGGGGATAGAATCGCAAGTGTGATTGGATTATTGATAACCCCATTACTATTCTTCGGTAAAAATGTCGACCTGCTTTTTTCTGTATATGGAGTGATTGGATTAATAGGCACATTTATCGCATTTATCGGACTAAGAAGAAAAAAGATAGACAAAATGAGTCTAGAAGACATTCAATTGAGTTTCTTAACGGAGGAAGAAGGCGAGTGATATGTTCTAGGCGTTATATGCACTGTACTCCATTTTTCATAAGTCAGTGATTATGGAGGTTATTATATTATTAAAGACAACCCATATTTTTTTTGGAAACATCAATTCCAGTGTAAGTGGAAATACCCCTTTTATTACGGTGATCTCAAAATAACCCTGAACAAATTTAATTCTCATGGCTATTCAATTATCTTAACCATCCAATCAAAGATTCTTGTTAATAAGAGAAATGGATGGGAGACTTGACTTGTGGGTGGTTCTTAGGCTAAGAAAAAATACTGAACTTGTTCATTAACACTATGGATACAAATGAAAAACAGCTGGTCGACATTTAAGGAAGGGCGGATCAATCATTAGTGAGCACATACTTCTCAAAGAAGAAAGAAAAATAGCAGCCGTGAACTAATCATAAGCAGGGTCATTCCAACGTAGAGATGTTTCCTTCGTTGTGAAAACACCGATTAACGGTGCCCGGATACTGAAATAATAGAAAGGCTCATGGGATTACTATCATTCATGATGATCCGATCTGTTATAATGTACGGCTTTCTCAAAGTTTAAGCGATGTTTCACAGCAGGCAGATAAAGAAAGTATCCAACCTAATTGCAGAGTACACTCCGTATTCGGAGAACGTGAGGGTGGAGTGGCTTGGCCCCTCACAAGGTATAATGAAAGACCTCGATAAGGTAAATGAAAATATCTAGTTTCAACTGTAAATTTCGAAATACCTACTTGAACAGCAGAACCGAATTTAAATAGAATCCAGCAGGAAGAAGGAATAATTGCGTAAGCTAAGAACCACAAATATGTCAATTCCACTATCAGGGCGTTAATCTATTTAAATTCCTCAGTTGAAGGATTTTCATCAACAGTTGGAAAGATAATCTTTGACAAATTGCCTATCCAAATTTCGGAACATTCATAAATAAGTAAAGTGCCTAGTTAAAGACACATCATGAGAAACCGTTATTTCATAAGTAATGGTGATAGAAAATCTGAGATAACAGTGTTTCTCCAGACATCGAGTGTTTATGGGTGTTATTCAATAATGGTCTGCCCCCTTAAATAGTGAGACAAAGTTGTCCTATAGGGTTAAATATATATTAAGGGATGAATTGAATGGGGTCTGGGGGGAACAATGACAGAACGGAGAAGATGGAAAGCGGAAGAGAAGCTTGCGATCATAAAGGAGATCAAGGAGGGTGGCAAGGTTGTTGATACATGCAGGAAATACTCTGTAGATCCTGGCATGTACTACAAATGGAAGGAATCCTATGATACCTTCGGACTGGATGGTCTTAAACCACATTACAGGAGAATGGAACCTGGAGTGAGAAAACTGATGAAGGAAAATGAGAAGCTGAAGACACTCCTTGCAGAAAAGGATCTGGAGAATGCACTGCTCAGTGAATCCATAAAAAAAAAGACGGTGAAGAGATAATGAACCTGGCAAATGAATACATGAACAGAGGGCTAGGAATAAGCCACATTGCAGACCTTCTTCACATACCAAGGTGCAGCTTCTACCGGAATGGTGTATCCGGTGAAAGAGAGTTGCAGAAGAGAGGGAGGCACAACTCGCTCTTCACAATTAAGAGGGATGGCAATGAAACAATCATGGTGGATAACAGCATTGTGGTGGATGAAATGGAGAAACTTCTCTCAAAAGAGTTCGTATGCTACGGATACAAGAAAACTGCAAAACAGCTGAATCGGAATGGATATGAAATCAACAGGAAGAAGGTCAGGAGACTCATGTCGGAGAATAACCTTCTCAACCATTCATACAATAGGAGAAAGCCGGTAACAAGAGTTGTGCAGTCCACTGTTGAGGTTACGCATCCAGATCAGGTGTGGGAATTCGACATAAAGTATGTCTGGATCCATGGGGAATCCAGGAATGTCTTTCTTCTTGCAATGATTGACTGCTACACCAGGGAGGTTGTGGGTCATTATCTTGGATATCACTGCACCGGTAAGGATGTGAAAGAAACAATGGCCTCTGCATTTGATAGAAGAGGGTTGGAGAATATCTCAGGCGTTCGTATGAGAAGCGATAACGGCACACAGTTTATATGCAATACAGTGGAGAATTTCCTCTCAATGATGAACATTCCACATGAACGCATCCATCCAGCTACGCCAAAGGAGGATGCACACATAGAATCATTCAATTCCATCCTGGAGAGGGAGGTTATAAGAAGGTTTGAGTTTGAGATGTTTGATGAAACGAAATCAACAATCGAGAGATTCGTGGATTTCTATAACAATGAGAGGTTGCACACGGCAATAGGATACATTACGCCAAGGGAGAGGAATGAAAAATGTATGGAAGAGAGACAAAAAGCTTGAAATCTTATAAGACTATATTGTCTCCAATTAGGGGACCTAACCAATAATTAAAAAATTTCTGTGAAAATAAATATGACATTATTGTTAGATATCTTTACCTAATTCACAATAATTTTGGGAATTTTTCTAATTTACTTAGGATTTCGGTCACCCTTATAGATTGAGAGTCAGAAGTTCGAACCCTTTTTATTTTTATTTCTGTCTGTCTCAGTTTTCATATATCTTATGGTTCCAATAATCATGAGTGCAGAAGCAATAATAGTAATGATTCTCTCTGCATAAACTTCCTGATATATGTAATAAAGCACACCTTCTCCCTTGAAAATAAGAACCGTAGTTAATGCTGTTACGAATATAACAAGTGCCGCCCTTATAAAAAAAAGTATCCCAGAGGGCAGGAAATATTTAAGTGCACCGGAAATGACGCAGAATATAAGAAAAAGTAACCATCCTGCCACGTATACAATATCAGCACCCGTACTAAGATAAAAAGACAGGTTAAACAAAAAAGCACTGCGGG
>JAKBQK010000319.1 GCA_021835265.1 Thermoplasmata archaeon | reverse complement strand
AGGTTGGAAGTGAATTCTATCTGAAATTCAGGGAATTGGTAAAAATCAGAAAGGAAAATCCTGCTGCCTACAACGGGATAATAAGATTTAGCAGGGATAAAAAAGGACTGATTAACATAACGAAGTTTTCCATAGATCAAAAAATAGAAATGAATCTGAATCTTGGTGACAGTGAGGTTAAAACAAAAGAAAAGAAGTCCTTGAATTCAATAGATGAAAAATCAGCAACCATTGGTCCGGAAGAATCCTCCATTCATGTTTATTGAAAATATTGATTTTCCTACATAGTTCACTTAATGGGTATTGTGTGAGATAATTTAGTTGACTGCCTTAGGCATATCCTCTTCCTGATATTTCTTCCTTCCGTATTTATATATCAGGCTTCCGGTATTTGTCTCAAACAGGTATATGGATTTTGGATCAATTACAACCATAGACCTGTCACCCAGTGCAAGCTTTGAACTTACAACATCCTGCCTTACTATGTTATCACCGTGCTGCGTTTTAAAATATTCATATATACTCTTTCCCAGATTCTGAATCAGGTTCAACTCAACAGCGATACCATCATCACCAAGCTGTACATCCTCAGGCCTCATCCCGACCATGACGTCCCTGGGAGTCTCTCTTTCCGTATGAATATCTGGCATTTCTACGGCGAAATCTTCAACCGTCAGGTATGTTTTTCCATCCTTCACAGTGATCTCCCCCGGAATCATATTCATTGCAGGATCTCCAAGGAAAGTGGCTGAAAATGTATTCACCGGCAGTGTGTACAGATCATTTGGATTACCCATCTGCACTATCTTTCCTCCATTCATGAGGCATGCCCTGTCAGCAAGTGTTGTTGCCTCTACCTGATCATGGGTTACATACACAGTTGTTGTATTGAATTCCCTCTGTAACCTCTTCAATTCCACCCTCATCTGTCCCCTGAGCTTAGCATCCAGATTGCTTAAAGGTTCATCCATTAAAAACAAACTTGGTTCTCTTACCAGAGATCTTGCAAGTGCAACTCTCTGTTTCTGTCCACCAGATATTTCCCCTGGCTTCCTGTCCATAAGTTCCAGAATACCGAGTGTTTTTCCAATCTCCTCAACCTTCTGTTCCATTTCGGATTTTGGCATTTTAAGAATTTTCAGTGGAAAAAGTATATTGTCTTTTACTGTCATAAATGGATAAAGTGCATAATTCTGGAAGACCATGGATATGTTTCTTAGCTTTGGTGGAAAGTTTGTGATTTCTCTCTCATCAAGAAATATATGACCACTATCCACCGTTTCCAGACCGGCAATCATTCTCAGAGTTGTTGTCTTTCCACAACCACTTGGTCCCAGTATTACAAAGAATTCACCTTCCTTAACCTCGAGACTGACTCCCAGTACACCAACGTTCTTCTTGAATACCCTCACGACGTCCTGTAAAACAAGTTTCTCCATGCATTATCCATTAGTTATGTCATTTAACTTATATCAGTTTTTCGAAAAAGTGACTATTTTAAGTAGTAAAAATAATGTTTAAAATTAAATATTACTTGTATGTGGACAGGCTGAATCCCGATACAAGATATCTCTGGAACACAAAGAACAGTATGAATATTGGTATTCCCATTAGAACCGCAAATGCTGAATAAGTACCGTAATTTATCACTATATCTCCCTGGGAAACGTAATAAAGCCCGATTGCCATAGTGTAGAGGCTCTTTGATGTGATAAACTGCCCGGCCAGTGCATAATCGGTGTATGGACCCATGAATGCTATTAGCATTGCAAATATGATTACAGGCTTTGACATGGGTACAAGTATCCTGAACAGGGCAGATCTTCTGCTTAATCCGTCTATCTGGGCTGCTTCCTCATAATCCTTAGGCAGATTGTCCACGTAATTCTTTATGAGATAGGATGAATAGATCAGTGCCCCTGCGGAATATGGTATTATCAGACCGATATATGAGTCAAGAAGATGGAGCTGTGCAAACATGAAGTAATATGGTATTACCATCATTGTGAATGGAAACAGTGTGAGAATGAGAAGCATGTACAGGAAAGCATGTTTTAAGGGTATATTGAACCTTGAAAGAGCCAGTCCGGAGGTTATTGAAAGCATAACTCCGATAATTGTTGAAACACCAGTTAATATCAGCGTGTTTTTTAGCCACAGGAAGAACGGATGATGATACAGTATGTTGATATAATTGGCAAGACTGGAATGGGCAGTTGGTAGCAGATCACTCAGACTTGCCTCGGCTAGTGATCCTATACTGTTAAGAGATGTAATAAATACATAGTATATTGGAAAGACTGCAAATATTGCGAATATGATCAGCACTATGTGAGAAATTATCCTTTTTACAATCTTCATTCTTCTGTAGTAATTGTTCATCCTGTAAACATTTTCCAAGCTATTTTCAGTCATTGTCTTATTTTTATTTGAAAATTTATTTTCCATCTTTTCACCTCAGTCCAGAATGGTCATCATCTTCGTGTAATGATTTGCAACAACCACGAAAACAAGCAGTATGACTATAGATATTACAGCGTATGCGGCACCGAGTGCGTAGTTGGAATAGGAAAATGCCTGAAGATATGAGTATGTGATAAGTATCTCCGTTGATATGCCAGGACCTCCACCAGTCAAAAGGAATGGTACGTAGAAGTTGTTCCATGTAAATATGAAACCGAAAATTGTTATGAATGCAATCTGTCTCCTTAGTAAGGGTAAAGTTACGCTTGTCAGTGTTCTCAGAGACCCATAGCCGTTAACCTCTGCAGCCTCATATAATTCCTGTGGTATGCTCTGAACAGCAGAAGTGTAAACGAATGTGTAATATGGAAATGAAAGCCAGAAATTAACAAGGATCAGTGATATCATTGCATATTTTGGGGATGTCAGCCAGTCAAGAGATTTAAATCCCATTACATTAAGAAGCTCATTTGCGACTCCTCCAGTATATGCAAGCATATTTGACCATACCAATATTGTAATGAATGCTGGAAATGCCCATGGAAAGAGGTACATTGTTCTGTAGATGGTCTTTCCTCTCATCTTTTTCTGATTCATAATGAGAGCCAGAGCAAATCCCGCAGGAACCATTACCACTGTGCTCCCAATGCTCCAAACCAGCGTATTCCCAATGACAGTCCATAGATCGGAACTTGTGAACACATAAATAAAATTAGCAAGACCTACAAACCCGAAATTGAAGAAGTGTGCAGAATTAAAATCTGTAAGAGAGTAGTAAACACTCTCGAAAATTGGATAAAAATCCAGAAACACAAGAACAATTATTGCCGGTAAAATATAAACTATGCTTCTGTACTCTACCTTCTTTTTTTTCACCTTATAATCATCTGTTTCAACCATATTACTCACTCTAAAAATTAAAAAATTAGGGTTTGAATTATTTTTTCTTTCTTCTTACGTATACAACGCTAGCCGCTGCTGCTACTATTATTACCACAGCTACTATTGCCAGTATATCATAGAGGCTTATGCTTATGGATGTTGGTTTTGCTGAAAGCTCGTTGATTTCATTAACAACGGCTCTCTGGAAATCGTTCATGGTCTGTGAAACATTGTTTGTTCCATTATCATAAAGGTTTCCAACATATGTATGGAAGTTTGGCCAGTAATAATTCATATTTACGAATCCTGGCTGAGGCATTGTATGGTTTTCCTGATCAAGCCAGCCCTTTATGAGGGGATCATTGTTGCTGTGTGCCGTTATATAGTTTCCTGCAGCTATGGATGAGGGGAAATCTCCTGCCTTGTCAAACAGATGGATCTGTGCCGTGGTGTTTGTAAGCATCTCAATGAATTTCAGGGATGCCCATATCTGTGAGGATGTTATTCCACTTGCCTGAGGTGATGATATGAAATATCCTACTGATCCCCATATGGGTGTTGGCCATAGGCCAGTTGCGTTGTTAAATGGCAGTGCAGTAACGTGAAGATTTGAACCAAGGTATTGGGTGTATGTGCTCTGATCCCATGGTCCATCTATCATGAAGGCGCTTTGGTTGTCTTCAAACAGATTATACTGCTGTGTCATTGTTGTTAATCCGGTTGGACTTACGTGATATTTGTATGTTAGATTATAGAGGAATGATACTGCTTTAATGTCCCCTGTAGAATTAAGAACAGGCATCTGCTTTGAGTTGAATAATGTTCCTCCAAAGGCCGGGAACCACGCTGCAGACCTGTATCCTGAATCTGTACCGAGGCCATATGCAAGCCCCCAGACCTTTGTTGCTGATCCAGATGGATTTAATGTTGTATTATGGGTGACATTCAACGCATCCTGAATCATCTGGTATACTGTTTTTGGTGCTGTTTTTACAAATTTACTGTTGTAGTAAAGACCAACACCGTTTGTGTTAACAGGTATACCATACAGAGAGTTGTTTGCGCTCCACGCGGTTATTGTACCAGGGCTGAAGCTTTTAATATATGTACTATTCAGATACTTGTTCAATGCAAGAACTGTTCCCTCAGCATAAAGAACACCGGCGTTATCGCTGCTGTCCCTGTAAATATCCGGAGCTTTTCCTGCATGAGCAGCACTTGTGTAAGTTGTAGAAGCTATACCAACGGCAGGACTATCATCAACTGTCACGTTTGGATATACCTGCTCAAAATAGGCAAGTGTGCTGTTAAAAACCTCTTCTTCTCCTCCCGGGGAACCTGATCCCCAAACAGTTATTGTTACATGATTCCCAGATGATGCACTGGGAGTTACAACACCTGACGAGCCTAATGTTGGGTGATCATATACTGTCACAAATGCAGTCAGTACAAAAATTCCCACAACCATTAAAACTGAAAGAACCTTGAGTTTATTCCTCACGGAAGTTCCAGTTATTTTTTTCCGTTTTAATTTAATATTATTATTTGCCATAATAACATCTCCCGTAGATATTAAAAAGACCATTGATAAACTTTTCTTATTTCCATACTATTTTAAGTAGTGAATTTATAGACAGACTTTATCACCGTGAAATACATGGTTTGAAAAATTCAGGTTATACTAAGAAAAGTCTGAATATTGAATTAATAAAGCTATGGGAGTGAAGTCGATGAAAACCAAGGCGAACAGATCTTATATTTACAGGAAGATCAGGGATTATACAGTTTCATCAGATGATATCATAAAGACAACTGCGAATCTATCAGTAACAGATGGACTTTTCTGGTCCATATATTCAAGCCTTACAACACCCTTTGTAATACCCCTTTCCATATTTCTACTGGGACAGAATGCTCCTGTTGGTTACATTACAGGTTTCCCGGTTCTTGTAGTACCTCTTGCAC
>JAKBQK010000227.1 GCA_021835265.1 Thermoplasmata archaeon | reverse complement strand
ATCTAAATGAGAAAGATATCTTAATATTAAGCGTAGGAGGAGACGGCGCTAATAAAAATGTTGAAACTGTATTGAAGCTGATCACAAAGTTACCGACAAACTTTAAATTAATCAGGGTTGGTAGAAATTTTAGGATTAATAAACTGATAATTGACCTCGGGTTACAAAGAAGAGTCATATCACTAGGAAATGTAGATATAAAAATCCTCTCAGAACTTTACCGGGGTTGCAATTTTTTCATCTTTCCATCTTTATCAGAGGGATTTGGTATACCGCTTGTAGAGGCAATGGCTTCGGGAACTCCCATAATAGCATCCAATAAAACATCCATTCCAGAAGTTGTAGGAGATTCCGGAATTATCTGTGACCCTTATGATATTGAGTGCATGTCTAGGGCAATAATTGAAATTAGTTTGGATGAATCATTACAAAAATATTACATTAATAAGGAGAAAAAAAAGGTTCTAGAGTTCTCTAAAGATAAGCAATTCCAATCTTTGTCTAAAGTTATTAATTTAACTCTAAATGATTATTAAAAAGAGTCATAAGTGTAGCTCGGCCAAATCTACAGAACTCATTTCTTAGAATTTTATCGATCTCCACCGAAATGTTTTTCTCATAATAGGAAAAAAACGGAAAAGAATTAAGACTTGAGTTTCGCAAGAATTGTGGCGATCTGTGCCATATTGACAAAGTCAATTCTGTGACTTCCTTATATCTTTAGTCTGACTCTGATAGTGTACCAACCGGTATGCGATCTGGTGGCTTTATCACTATCTAATCGAATGTTTAGACCAACTCACCGAATCGGGCCCGTAGATTATCTTCATGAGTGATTTCATAGAATAATTTTTCAGTTCTTTCCAAGGTGAGGCCTGACACCGTGTGTCTATTCTCAATCATCATTGAAAGCAGAAGAGACAATACGCATATGAACACATGTGCTTTTATTGTCTCAGATTTCCTGTGGTATACCGGTCTTATTTCAATGAACGATTTTATGGTACGGAATGATCGTTCGATTTTCCACTGTGAAAAGCAATGCAGATTCAATCCTTGAAACACATGAAAAACCTGTTATGGAGATACTTGATCATCATCACTCCGGGGGACTTAAAGCACATGCTTCCAAAGAAGACGGAAAACATGCTCAACTTGTGAGGCTTCCAGTTCGAAAAACCATGTGGATGATTTTGATTTCTTATTCCAAACTTCCTTTGATAAATCAGTGATGGGCGATCTCATTACTATATGGTATATACACAACAATGAGAATGTCGTATTCATGGGACCTCTATGTTCGGGGAAGACATACCTGTCAATTGCACTCAGAATGTGTGCAATCCGAACTGATATTCAGGTATATTACACATCTGCAATGAAGCTTGTTCAGACACTGAAGCGTGACTAAGATCTAAAAAGGCTGGAATGTAGAATCAAGACGTATTCCAGGTTCAGACTCAAGATAGTTGAAGAGAACTGATATCTGCCATTTACAAGGGAAGAATCCAACCTGTTCTTCCAGTGTATTTCCTACAATGAAAATGGAGGAATAAAGTGGATAAAAATGTAAATACAGGTAGGGAATTTGAGTGGCCAATTTCGGATATTTTTTAATGAGCGTTGACGCCGTGAATCGCTGGTGCTGTTCCAGAATATGGGGGAAATCAGAGCACGTGAAGATCGTTTTCGGTTCCAATTACATTGCATCTGACTTCTGAAAGGTTAGAAAACCGTTCAAGAAGAAAGGCATGACTACGCAAAAGAAAAAAGAGTTGATGAAAATAGGAACAGAGAATCTGATTAAAGATTCACTTCCTAATACTCTGTATCCGCCGAAATTCATGGAACAGGCTTATTCGTCAAGGAGAAGCCACAGAATGATCTAACGGCTTATGTCCGCCATAGGTCTAAATGTAAAATATTAATAATAAATAGGGGTTAAACCGATTGCAAATGATAAATGAAATTACAAGAGATAATATGATATCAAAAAAAAGCCGTCTATTTTGTCCCGTTGAAGTAACTATGACAAAAATTTTTTTTAGCTTGGTGGATTACCGCAACAACTACTTCACCAGCGATGATCCTAAAAGAATCATTGAATTTTATGATGGCTTTGAGAACCGTGAAGAGCTAATCCAATGGATGAAGGAGAGACCAAAAGGTGTAGCTAACATTCATGAGGTGAAAGGCGACAAGGATATCATTGTTGTAATACCAACCGCGGATTTCAACGGTAAATATGCAAAAGAGTGCAGAGAAAATATCTTCAAAGGCCTTCACATGATTTTCGTGGAAAGCGGTGAAGTTCCAGATCCTTATTTCAACTATGCGCACAACTGTAATGTTGGTATAAGGAAAGCAATGGAATACAGCCCGAGATGGGTAGTGGTGTCAAATGATGATATGTATAAGATTGATGAAGTTAATATTCTTAAAAATGAGTTATCTAAGATAAAAAATGTAGATGTCGTTTATACAAAGTCGTCTATATACCATTCTATTCCCATGAAAATTGTAGAACCCAATTATCTATTTCAAATATATTTGCGTTTGACACGTTATGGGAAGGAATATTTATATATTTGTAAACGCTTTAATATTCGATATTTCCCTGTCGGTGCAGAACTCTTTAAATCTATATTCTATAAAAAAAAGTTGAAGTACATAGAATTAAGAAGCTTCATGATTTTTTCGTCGATGTTTATTGGGACAGAAAGTAGTAAAATTTTCGACGATTTTTTTTTAAACCAAACGGAAGATACAGATTTAGCGCTCAGAGTAACAATAAATTCTGTCAAATCTTTTATAATGAACTATAAAGTTGGAGACTTTAAGGGCTCAACTTTTGGAATGAGATCCGACCGAAGGCTAAGAAGTTTAGCGTCATTAATATATTTTTCTGCAAAGTGGGAGAAAAGGCTTAGTGAACTTTTATAATTATTTATAGTGTTTGGCTCTTCAGAGAGTGATGGTATGCTTGAGAGCTTGGAATAGGAAAATTTAAGATCCTCTCATTGTTATAGTGGAATTTTCATTAAAGAGCGGTTGACCTCAGGTATATAGGAATGGATATTTATAAAAAATATTGTGTGCATCACGGGATTAGAATGTATATTATCCAGATTAAGACACCAAGGAAATTAATGCATTCAATTTGTCTTTTTTTCCATTCATTTTATCACGGTAAGATCGCTCTTACGAAAAACTAAGTTGCGTTTACCGAAGGTTGACTATCTAAGGAATTTATAATTAGATTAAAGCCTTGATAACGAAATATTGGAACTAACAAGGAAATTATTTAATATTTTAATAATGTATATACCCGATGAACTTCGCTATAATTAATGAATCAACTAAATATACGGGCTTAGGCCGCTACGCTATGGACATTGCCAGTGCCACTAATGCAAAACTCTTCTCTTTAAATCTTGATTCATCAATTGACCCTCTTAAATATCCGGGAAGCGTGATTTCAAATAAATCATTTCCCAAGATAGGAAACGGATGGTATATGAATCACAGATTCCCATCACTTTTTCTTAATAGCATAGGAAAACAGATTGAGAATAAAATTACGCGCGACACTATAATACATTATTCATCACAAGGAATTCCTCACCTAAATGTCACCAATAGATACTTTTACACGGTTCACGATCTCTTTGGCATAGACCCAAAATACAATTCCGACGCAAGGTTAAGAAGAATCCTTGAGAAAAACTTAAAAAAAATCTCCTCCGGTGAAAGAATAGTTACAATATCACAATTTGTTAAATCTCAGTTACTGAAATTCGGAATTGATGGAAAAATTAATGTGATCTATCCCCCAGTTTCAAGCACTTTCAAGTTACTAAATGACCGCATCTTAATAAGAAAGTTATTGGGTTTACCAGAGGACAAAAAACTTGTTCTGAATGTATCTTCAGAAAGCCCAAGGAAAAATCTTAAGGCAGTTACTGAAACAATGCAATTACTCGGGGAAGAGTATAATCTTGTGAGGGTTGGCAGACCGATTGGTGATTCTTACTCATTTAGTAATATCGATGACGAAAAGCTGAACATGATTTATAATGCGTGTGATGTGCTTCTATTTCCATCACTTGACGAAGGCTTCGGCTTCCCCCTGGCTGAAGCCATGACAGTTGGCTTACCAGTAGTAGCATCTGACATTGCTACTTTTCATGAGATCGCTGAAAACGCAGCGGTTCTAGTTGAGCCCACTCCAATAAAATTAGCGAAAGGTATAAGAGAGGCCATTGATGTTCGAGACAACTTGATTAACCTCGGATTTCAGAAAGCTAAAAAATATTCCTTTGATCGATTCAAAGAAGAAATGAACACATTATATAAACAAATATAATCCACTTTTTTAAGGCGATCTTCTAAATAGAACATATAAACTTGATTTTCGCAAGAATTGCGGCAAAGTCTGTCATACTGTGCCAGGCGGTCCCTTGAGTTATTTATATTTCTATCTTGATTCTGGTAGTGCACCAAAGAGTATCCGATCTGGTGGTTTTATCCACATCTAATTGAGCATTTCGATCGATTCAACCTATTCGGGTACATAGACTATCTTCATGAGTCATTTCACAGAATATTTTTGCAGTTATTTCCACGGTGAGGTCTGACACCTTGTGTCTTTTCTCCTCTCGCGGATCATGGAAAAGCGTACAGGAACAACAATGGAGAGCATACGAAAATCTTTTAACACTCTGCATGCTGTTCCGGTTAGAGTGGATACGAGAAAAAGATACATTTCATCGGAGAGTTGGGAAGTTTACCAAATTCTTGAAAACATTAGGTAAGACATACCCAAGAATACGTAAATGTGCACATACATAAATTCTGATGATTTACAATAAACATTGTCAAATATAGATTCCGCATGAAACAATGCTAAAGTTTGTCATGCGGAAATCAAGTTATAATAAAAAATGCTCCATGATGCAAGATATTAATGTTATAAAATCGAGCGTTGTACAATTCCATCCACTAAGAATCGGTTGCAAAACTCAAGTTTAAATCATCCGTAATATTTCTTGTAAAGGTAATTTATGTTGTTACAATAATCTTGTTTATTATAAGTTCCGCTAAGAAGATTTCTTTTATTGATTTTTGAAAATGAACTATTACCTTTATGGATGATATTCGTATCCAATTCCTTTACTGATACATTATTTTTATAGAGTTGAAACGAAAAATCAGTGTCTTCCAACGAATTCTTAATATTTTCGTCAAATCTGTATTTTTCCAATACTGAACTTGAAAATATGCTAAATGGTTCAATGTTTAAAAAACCATACGCTT
>JAKBQK010000065.1 GCA_021835265.1 Thermoplasmata archaeon | reverse complement strand
TATCTCCACCTTCTTTTCCTGGTGGTCGAATTTTATCTCTTTAATTATCCATGGATCCTCAAGGCCTAGAAGTTTTCTGAAAAGTTCCTCAGATTTCACAAGATGTGAATGAATTGAAGTTTATTAAATACCCCCAAAGAGTTAAAGAGATCCATAATTATCAAACATTTGAATACCCAATATTAAATTGAGGAGTTGTAGGAAAAACGATTTATAAAGTTGACAAATCTTGAGAAAATCTTCGTGTATCTGTACCGGGGCAAAAATCGAATCTTAATAGGATTTAAAGCCAGAAAATTCTCTTGAGCGATTCGTAAAACGGTTAACCGCGTATTTTTAAATATGCCTCAACATACTAAGAGATCTTGGCAGATATTATTATATAATACTTTGTTTATGAAAGCATCGAAGTATTCAATGTGTTCAGATTTATACCGATCAAATTCTCAGTCGTGAATTCTGCATATCCCATTCTGGAATATCCTGCACCATGGAAATTGTATACCACTTCTTTCTCTTTCCATAGATCGTTATACGACCAAACTTAATGAAGTCAACCTGTGACCCCTTTCCAAGTTTAATCAAATAGGGATACGCTGCCCGTGTCCTGCAATCCTTTCTCAGAATGACACAATAATCCTTCAAAAGTTTTGAGAATAGTATTTGTTTCCACGCTTTCATGACCTCAAGGATCGTTTCATTAACCAGTTTCATTATAGATATCACACGATATGCTACCCATTTCACTATCCAACAGAATTCACAATCGCAAGTATCCAGAATTGCAGTGTATAATCATAAAGATTCCCTGTGACATATTTGGAATTATCCATTGTTAAATATCATAACAATTTCATTCCTTCAATAAAATTATAAAATCTTTGAAGCTTTTACAATTTTTCGTAAGCAACTCAAAATTCAGTTTACTGGAATACTCTGGAAGACGGAATTTTTCGTATCCTCTTTTTGCAATCATAGCGCTTGAAGACTTCTGCTTACCCAATTTTATACCTTCAGAAATGCAGAGCCAGTCTTCAATCTCATAACTCAGATCTATAATTCCTATCTTTCCATCGTTCTTTTTTTCGCAAATTTCATGAATACTTCGAGCGTTATTGTTATTACAATCACCATCACAATCCACAAACAGGATTATTTTATCTGAATCAGTTGCGGCTCTAAGCATTTTATCAAGTTTATAGACGTTGTATTGATTGACTTTAAATGCCCATGAACGATCTAGGAATCCATTCGCCTTAAGGTACTTGATCAAACCCTCCATAAATGGTTTTCCATAAGTATCTTCTATGAGAATTGTAATTATCAAGCAAGTTCGCCATAAAGCCATGAGTCACTAGGAGTAATTCCTAACTCCAGAAGTTTCTTCTTCATCTGAGCTGGTTTTGAAATGCTTTTGATTATGCTCTCTCCGTCTATTTTCTCAATTATTCTTAACTCGTTCAGTTCCGATCTGTCTACAACCATTGAAGAATGAGTGGTGACGATTGTGGTTACCCCAGACTCCCTTAGAGAATCCATTACATATTGAATGATTGAGTCATGAAGAGAATTTTCTATTTCGTCAATCAGAAGAATGCTGGGGCGCATTTCTATTGCAGTCATTATTAGCAGGAGTTTGAAAAGTCCATCTGGAATAGAAGGTGGAAGAAGAGTCAGAGTCCCTGAACCTGTATTTATCTCCTTAATTTGCAGGAGTATGTTACCATCTTCAGTCACCCTGAATCCCAGTTGCCAGTTTGGAAAGAGATCTTCCATTGCTCTCTTGATTTTTTCCGGAAATAACCCTCCGTTTTCATTAAATTTGTTAAAAAGCCATGAAATTGCAACTTCTCCGGATAATAGCCCTTCATATGGTCTGTTAAGTGGAACAGGTTCTTTCATTCCATAAATAGAACTGTGCCTAACCAGAATTACGCGCAGTCGATCCTTCTTATTACTTGAACTATTTATCATTGAGAGAGAGGTTCTATTATAACTAAAGAATGAAGATATATATTCAATTAGAGGTATGAAGACTCTCTTTCCGGGTTTAGCATTATCAGAACTTACTTGCACACTTGGAGACACCAGAATTAAAGGCATTTTTGCCGGAATATTCTGATTCCCGTGAAAAGGTTCAAGCATAAACATACCATATTGAGTTTTACCCTGGCGTGTTTTGGTGGACAAAGAAAGATAGAAAGATAAGAACGAAAAAGCTGATTTGGACTCGTCGATGCCATCAATACTTACATTCATAGCCTCCGCGGTCAAGGACTCTTCTAAAGAATCCAACTTTTCAGCCATAAAAGCTTGCCTTAACCTTTGGAGTTCTTTCAGAAATTCCTTTTGTAGATTTATCTTATGAATGGCCTGGGTGGTATAATTAATCATTAATCTGGTTCCCAATCTTTTTAATTCCAGGAAACCTTCAATAATTATATTTTCCTCTATAAATCTAAGGAAACTGCCAGCGCCAGATATTTTCGATTCATAGGTCACCTCGTATGAATCGATTGAAAGCTGGAATTTGAAAGCTATCGGTCTCTTAGAATCAGTATTGTGAACCGCGTTATTATATCCCCAAAATGAAATAAATGGATAGTCAGATGGAGAGTTATAATTGATACAGCCAAATGCCAGCTGAATGCCCTCAAGCAAATTGGTCTTCCCAGATCCATTTGGTCCTACGACCACGTTTAACTTGTCTAAGTCAAGTTTAATGTGTTCGAAGCTCTTAAAATTTCCAATTTCGATAGATTTTAGAATTGCAGACATTTATAATTATCAATGCAACGTTTGTATATTAGTTTAACCTGAGATTTGCAGTTTTTAGTTGATGCAGGGAACAATGGTTAAGTCCCTTGATAGGAGATAAAATTGTCTTATGATTTCAAGCCTTCTGAATCTCTTCCATGCGTCTTTTTTCATATCACTTGGCATAATTTATCCCATAATACCATGTAGTCTTTCATTGTGATAAAGATACATAAACATTCTAACAGCGAATTTGACATCCTTAAAAATATCAATATAGAATCTTCTTATTATCTCCCTTTGCAGAGCCGTGTTTAATGAGTCTATATGCGCATTCTCCTTTGGGATTGCAGGTACAAAACACCACCGTTCTGCATATTCTTACATCAAACTGTGATGAGATCGTGACGTTTTCATGTAAAAAGGCTTTGTTGCATAACCAGATTTATGCACATACGAAGAGCCTCAGAATAATGCGAATATTCATATATTTCAAAAACTATTCAATTTGCGTTTAGGAAAAATGGTCTGGTTTCCTTATGGCAGATAAATTTATAGCACACATTCGTGAGTCGGACGGAGAAATACAAAGCCTTGTGGAGCATTTAGAGGGTACCGCCGAATTGTGTGAAAGTTTTGCATCCAAAATTGGACTAGGTCAACAAGGGAAGATTATTGGATTATTACATGATATGGGAAAAGCAAGTGACGAATTTCTTAATTATATAAAGTCCGCAAATTTGATGATAAATTCTGACGAAGACGATTACTCGGATCCTCAAATGAATAAAGGCAAGATAGATCATTCAAGTGCTGGTGCCCAGATAATTCATGAGTGTTTTGATGGTAAAGCAATTAACAAAATGCAAACATCACAAATATTGTCTCTGGTGATTGCATCGCACCATTCAGGATTGATCGACTGCATTGACTCTATCGGAAACGATACATTCTCAAAACGAATGAAAAAACCAGAAAAAAGCACCCGTCTAATTGAGTGTAAAGCAAATATGAAGGAATTACTCGGCCATGATGTCGTGGAGTTGCTATCCGAAAATATCTTGGAAAGTCTAAATGAAAAGATAAATTCAATGAGAACCAGGGAGAAAAAACCAGAACCTTTCTTTTTTAAGGTTGGATTGCTCACTAGATTTCTATTTAGCTGTCTAATAGATGCAGACAGAATTAACACCGCAGATTTCCAGTTTTCATGGCAAAGTGAGGAGAGATCCCTTAAAGGTTTTGAGGCTTGGGATGAACTCATAACTAGGCTAGAAAATTACTTGCAAACCTTGGCAAAAGTATCCACATATAAAAGCGAACAAGCAAAGAAGATTGATATTATCCGTAAGAAGATATCAGATAGTTGTTCCAGCTTTTCCATTAAGCCGAGAGGAATTTATAAACTCTCAGTACCAACCGGAACTGGCAAAACTCTATCTAGCCTAAGATTCGCGCTAAAACATGCTAAAACTAATGGCTTGGATCGGATCATATACGTTATACCATATACGTCTATAATTGATCAAAATGCCAAGATTACGCGACAAATCCTGGATAACGATAGACAAAATGGATTGCAACTGGGGAAAGTTGTACTCGAACATCACTCTAATTTAACACCTGAAGAAGAAACCACTCATCAAAAATTATTGGCTGAAAATTGGGATGCACCAATAGTATTTACAACGATGGTAAAGTTCTTAGATTCTATATATAGTAGAGGAACAAGAGATGCGAGAAGAATGCATAATTTGGCTAATTCTGTGATAATATTCGATGAAGTTCAAACTTTGCCTGTCAAGTGTGTTCAGCTTTTTAATATGGCTGTCAATTTTTTAGTTGATGAGTGTAACTCTACAGCCGTACTTTGTACAGCAACTCAGCCTCTTCTGGACAGAATCCAACCAGAAGAACGTTCACTAAAAATCAAAACTGAAAATGAAATGATTTCCAATTTGTCTCAAATCTTCGAAGATGTCAAAAGAGTTAACTTTTGTGATAGACGAAAATCAGAAGGGTGGAACGAGCAGGAAATCGCTTCTCTGGTTCAGGATGAACTCCGTTTGACAGGTAGTGTTTTAGTTATCGTTAACACGAAGAGAGAAGCATTAAAACTATTCCAAGAGTTAAAAGGTAAAGTAGAAGGATTACTCACACATTTAAGTACAAATATGTGCCCTGCACATAGAATAGAAGTACTGGAAGATGTGAAGAGGGATTTGAGCGATAGAAAACAAGTAGTGTGTGTCAGTACTCAACTGATTGAGGCAGGCATAGATGTTGATTTTGGAAGTGTAATTCGATATCTTGCGGGACTAGACTCATTGACACAGGCCGCTGGAAGATGTAATCGTAATGGAAAGATGGAATCACTCGGAAGATTCGTTGTGATAAATCCCAGTGAGGAGAATCTAGGGAATCTAAAGAATATTGCCAAAGGACGAGATATTTCTCAACGCGTTCTGGATGAATTTAGGAGAGATAAGGAGCAATTTGACAATAATATTTTAGGGCCTAAGGCTATGGAGTCATATTACAATTACTTTTTTTATGATAGAAA
>JAKBQK010000330.1 GCA_021835265.1 Thermoplasmata archaeon | reverse complement strand
GTAAAAAGAGGATCTGGTAAGCCTGTCAGGGATCGGTCACGTGAGGTACTGGTAACTAATTTAATCCAGCCTCAGAACGAACTGGAAAGTGCCTTCCTGAACATGATATTTGAATCGACCATTATGGCTCAGATCAATCGTAATGAACCATTTCCGGGTTTAAACAAGGATAGATTCTGTATTAAAGGAAATAGAGAATCCCTGTTGTTCATTACGTCAAGAATATCATGCAGACCAGGTGATGAATTATATTTTGTTGGACAAGAGGAAAGAATGTTCACCGAAGCGGCTTCATTGTCCGGTGCGCATGTAATTTCCGATCGCCTTGAAAACTATGACTTCTGTGTTAACCTGAAATCCTTCCATGGCACAGAAGACATAGGATTCATTGATTCAGATAGCCTATCTATCTCCTCTAAAATACTGACAAGAAATAAGGTATGTGCTAAAATCCTTGTTGAGAGCTGAAATGAAAATAACGGTCCTGGGTTCCTCAGGCAGATTTGGAAGTTTTGTGAGTGAATATTTCAGATCACAGGGCAATACTGTCATCTCGTTGGATATGAATACTTCACAAAGTAATTTAGCTGATTCCTTGAGTTCCTCGGATATATCGTTTTTAGCCACACCCTTAAAAGAAGCCATCAGTTTTGTCGAAGAATATTCAGATGTTGCTCATTTGGTAGAGGTATGTTCCGTAAAAGCCCCATTCAGAAAATATTCTGGAAAGATATTAAGCATACATCCATTCTTTGGTCCAGAATCCTTTAAGGATTCCTCACGACGGAAGATTGCGTTGATCACTGACATTTGCCCAGCCGGTTCTGAATTTACACTTAAAAAGCTCTTTCCTGATTGCTCGGTTGTTGGGATGGATTCTCATGAACATGATCGCATGATGGCACCTGAGCAAGGGCTTCCTTATCTGATCTCCCTATACTTCAGGGAATCCGCAAGATCAATTCCACCTTTTACTGGATCTGGTAAGATATTAAAAGAAATAATCCAATTATCAGACGTGGAATCAATTGATGTGATGAAAGATTCCATAGTGGAAAACCCGGAGGTAAACACTCTTCTATCGGAGATGAGCAAATTTTTTAAACAAATTGGTTCCAGCCAGTAATCAATCGCTTGGAATTCAAGCGGGTGAAAATAGAATGTTTATTAAACAAAGCCTCATAAATATTTGACAACTTAAATGATTACGCTTTTTAGTGCTCTTAAAGAATTTTTCCAGAGAACGTCCTCTGCATGTGATTCCAGAAGTTTTGCAAGATCACTGATCTTATTGACGTTTTCAAAGCCACTTGGCGTCTTTTCATCCAACAGTCCAAGGAAATCAGTTCCTATGCCTACATGATCCCACCCGAAGCTGTTTCCAATGTATTCCGCATGCGCCTTCAGATCTGAGATTTTAGGATTATGGCTCAGGGTTGCAGGTATAGCCGTAATACCTATTATGCCACCAGTAGCACAGATTGCATCTATCGAGGCATCGTCAAGGTTTCTTGCATGTTTCATTATTTTCTTTGAATTACCATGTGAACATATAGTGGGTTTCCTCGAAATTTTGCAAGCTTCAATAATCGTGTTTTTGCTTGAATGTGCCACATCAACTATCAAGCCAAGTTCATTGCATATTTCAATCAATTCCTCGCCTGCACCAGTCAAACCATAATCCTTTCTGGACATACAGGATGCTGCAAACTTTGTATCATAGTTCCATGTGAGACCTATGCAGCGAACTCCAAGATCCTTTAGTATGTAGGCATCAGATGGTTCATTAAGAACATCTGTCCCCTCCAAAGAGATCAACAACTTTAGTTTCTTTAGAACAAGATCACCGGACCTCCTAATTAGTGGTATTTTCAGGGATCTGCTTATTTCACCATAGAACTTGATCTGGTCAATTGCTGTCCTAAATGACGGGTATGTTGTTCTTTCAAGGATCATTGATTTCCTGTCCTCTTTATTCTTCTGGTATTTCCAGCTGAATACATGTGGATATACTACTCCAAATACTATACTGTCACCTATTTTCCCTAATTGCTCTATACTTGATTGGTTAGACCCTGAAATTACATTCGTATTCTGTGACGAAAAGGCAAGATCCTCATGTAAATCTATGAATTTCATCGGTCAGTAGTTAGAACATTATATTTTAGGTTTTGACTTTTAAAGTATAAGCAAAAGGCGAAAATTATAACCTATTTAAGGATTCAAAGATAGCCAGCGCATTCTTGACTGAATATGAAATTTTTAGATCATCTCCTCAGTTTAGGATCTAACGAATCCCGTAAACCGTCACCCAACAAATTCACAGATACAGTAAAAATTAGAAGAAAAATCCCTGGTATGAATATTGGCCACCAAATCCCAACTGGAAGATAAGATTCTCCAATAACAATCAATTTTCCTAGCTCAGGTAGCAAGGGATTGCCTTCATTTAATCCAATGAAATCTAATCCAGCAAAAAGAAGAACTATACTTCCAATATCCAAAGAAATCTGTATAAATATTGGGGAGAAAATGTTTGGAATTATATGATAATATATATTCCTTATTCCACTTGAACCGGCGGCAGTGGCGGCTAATATAAAAGGTGACGATTTTAATGCTAGTGTTTGACTTCTGGACAGTCTTGCATAAACTGGCCACCAAATTATCATGAGAGCTATGACAATATTTTGTAAAGTTCTGCCCAATATTGTTGTAATCGCTATAGCAAATACCAGCTGCGGCAAGCCTAGAAATATATCTGTAGCTCTCATCAGAGCGTCATCAAAAAAGCCTCCGAAATAACCAGCTAGTGAACCTATTGCTACCCCTACAGCGGCACCGACCAAGACCACAATTGTGGAATAACCTAAGTCAACTTTAAGTGAGGCTAGTATCGCAGGGAAAAGTGGAATTCCATACTGAGTGGTTCCAAAGATATAAAAAATATTTGATGTGAATCTAGGGGGTGTTGGCAAAACAGATGGTAGGTTTCCGTGATAATTTGGCAGAAAGACTGTTAAACTACTCATATTTGACACCCCCAGGTATTCAGGGTAAATCGTATCCAATAAAGCTATTATGTAATATGAAATAGTAATTATCAAACCAATTAAAGCGAGTTTATTGCTTAATGTAAGGCGAAGAGTACTTCCTAATCTGTCGAATAAATTTCTTCTTTTATATTTGTTTTGAGTACTTTTATCCTTAAACAACATAATACTTCCTCTCAATACCTGATCCTTGGATCCAACAAAGCTAGTACTATATCCACAACGAAATTAGCTAATACCATGAAAAGCCCAAAGACAAGGGTAGTTCCAATTATTCCATATATAGATAATTGAAGCGCCGAATACAGAGTCAGCAAACCCATTCCAGGGTACTGAAATACTAATTCAACCAAAACAACGCCACCAAGCATATAAGCTGTTAAAAGCCCCAAAACGGTAGTAAAAGGAATCATTGCATTTTTCCTTATATGGCGTTTTAAAATAACCTTCTCATCGAGTCCCTTTGATCTCGCTGTTGTGACGTACTGCTGGTTAGACGCATCGATGATTCCAGATCTTAAAAATCTAAGTAATCCAGCCAGAATTATGTAAGTTAACGTTAATACAGGTAAAATAAGATGTTCAAAAGCGCCTAAAGCTATTCCCCACGCACCATGAATTAAAGCGTCAAAAAAAATCATATGAGTTGGTGTAGAAACTATTACGCTACCACCGTCCATAAGTATTATCCAAGATGGAAGGACAACGGGAAGAGAAGGAAAAGCACCAGATATAGGCAATACTGCACCAAACCAATTAAGCACATGCCTCCCAAACACTAATTGTAACATAAGCGCAAGCCAGAAAGGTGGAAGTGCATACCCGGTTAAGGAGAATACCCTAGTTACATGATCAGAAATAGAGTTTCTATTGTTACCTATGTATGTTCCAACCGGCACAGCAATTAGAATTGAAATTATTAGTGAAAGTATCACTAACTGCAAAGTATTGGGGAAAAACAACTCAATACCTCTTAAAACTGGACCGGTATAAAATGTTGTTGACATGTAGCCCATGTTACCTTTAATCAAATTAGACAGATAATAAAAATATTGCACAAATACTGGTTCATTTAAACCCAATGCGACTTTAGCGTTAGCTGCCTGAACACTTAAAGGGACCGTCGACCTAGGGTTAATATATTGAGAAATTAAGTAGTTATCAGGTAAAGATCTCATTAAAACGAACGTAATTATTGACAATCCAATTAAAACTGGAATTATTGATAAGAGTCTTCTAATCACGTAGTACTGGAATTCCATCTATTATTCCGTAAAGAAATTAATGTATTAATGTTTGTTGTAAGCAACAATAGTCGCCTGCTGCTTTTCATATGATTTAGAATATCAAAATGACTGCCTAATCTGCAATATTTGAATAAATGTAATCCGGGTAAAATATAAGGAGACAGTATCATTGCATATCTAAAATAGATTAATTGAAAGTCACAGTAACGAATACCGATATTACACAACATAGGTTTTATAACCGCTAATCTGGTAAAAGTCATTCCAATAATGCAAAAAACTCAGTAGGCATAATTTAGGCTGACTTCGTTCTGAAATGGTTGAATGTCAAGTTCCCTCCTTATTTTTTTACTAAAAATTCGTTTATATGTTTCTCAAAAAAATTATATCTAACCTAACGGGAAACACTGTTTGCAGATATCGTAATTTTAAATTTATTGTAGATTTCATAGAACTCTGTAGCCCTCGTCTTTTGGCTCGTGTAAGTACCACTGCATTTTAGCAAATCTTTTAAGACCTTCTCTGGTTCTTTTGTTCGGAGTAATACAAAAGGAAGAGAACTTTCAACCAGTCTAGTAATCTCTCTCACGCTTATCTCGAGATCTTCACAAAGGCGAATTAAACTTGCAAAATTGTCTGCAAAAAAATCTTTAATTGCAGGATTTTTGGACGCAGTGAATAAAAAGAAAATCAGATAACTCTTGCTAATTGTACCATGCTTGAATAGATCGATTATTTTTAAAAGATTTCCTTCGTTAGTAATCCAACCCATGGCAGATATTATATTTTCATATTCCTGAACATTAATAGAATGTTTAAGAGAATCAGTAAGTTCAGAAAGAGAACCGACTGATTTCGCAAATGCAATTGCTGATACATACCTTTCATTTTGATCTAAATCTGCATAATGATAAAATTTACCGGAAAACTTGTCTGCATATGAAGGGTCAAGATGTAACCTCATTTCGCTTAGATTTTTCCAAGCCAATAATGAATTAAGATCTTGTTCTTTGGAAAAATGTGAATA
>JAKBQK010000163.1 GCA_021835265.1 Thermoplasmata archaeon | reverse complement strand
AGTTTAAGAGGAGCATTTCAGGTTATGAAATAAAGGTTACTGACGCAAAGATATATCAGAGAAACGACTCATTTCCGATAACCAAGGATAAATCAGAAGAATTTCTCTTAGACATCAGGCATTTATGGGTTAGAAGTCAGGAATTTACTGCTATGCTCAAGATAAGATCAAACATATTTCATGCTTTTTCGGATTTTTTTTACAATGAGGGTTTTTATGAAGTCCAGGGGCCAATGATGGTTTCGACCGCAACAGAGGGAGGATCCACGCTTTTCAAGGTACCATTCTTCGATCAGGAGGCGTTCCTAACACAAAGCTCCCAGTTCTACCTTGAGACAATGATTTTCAGTCTGGAAAAAGTATTTACAATTGCGCCAAGCTTCCGTGCCGAGAAATCAAGAACGAGGAGGCACCTGACAGAATACTGGCATGCGGAAGGCGAAGTAGCCTGGATTGGAAATGAGGAAATGATGTCCATTGAGGAGAGAATGATTGATTACATTGTTCAAAGATGTCTCGATGAAAACCAGAAAGAATTTGCAATTCTGAAAAGAGATACTGCGCCTCTTAAACTTGTTAAATCTCCTTTCCCCAGAATGAAATACAAAGATCTGATAAAGAATGCACAGGACTGGGGAATGAATCTGAAATACATGGATGACTTAGGTGCAGATGAGGAAAGGGAAATCACAAAGCACTTTGATAAACCTCTATTCGTTACGCATTATCCCATTGAACTGAAGGCATTCTATCATCGGCCTGATCCTGACAATCCTTCAGAGATTCTCTGCCATGATTTGTTGGCACCTGAAGGCTGTGGAGAAATAATCGGTGGCGGAGAGAGAATTTGGGAGCTTCCAGTTCTTCAGGAAAGAATGAAAGCAATGAATTTAGATCCATCTGCATATTCATGGTACGTTGACTTAAGAAAATATGGAAGCGTCCCGCATTCTGGCTTTGGCCTTGGAATGGACAGGCTTGTTTGGTGGATCTGTGGTCTTGAAAGCATCCGTGATGCAATCCCATTTCCCAGAACAATGAGAAGAATTACGCCGTGAAATATATGCATAAAAGCGAGTTTAAATCTGCTTTGAGTGGTTTATCTGACAATATACCTGTCTGGTTTATGAGACAGGCAGGAAGATATCTTCCATCTTACATGAAGGTAAGAAGAAATAAATCGATAAAGGAAATATGCGCCAATCCCGATCTGATTTCACAAATCTCATATTCGCCAGTGGAGGATATCGGAGTAGACGCTTCAATAATTTTTTACGATATTACTCTCCCTTTCGAGGCAATGGGTTTCAACCTGGATTTCATGGAAAAAGTTGGGCCTGTCATTACACCAAAGACAAACTCAAGGATTGGGCATAATTACGATCCCGACAAGGATAAATATGCGCTTGAACCTGGCATAAGATTATTCAAGGAAAGGCACCCCGATACGTTTCTTTATGGCTTTGTGGGAGGACCGATTACGCTGGCTTCTTACATAATAGCCGGATCATCCGACAGAGACCTTGAAAAGACAATTCATTTCATGATGAAAGAGGAAAGCCGCTTCAGTGAACTTATGGACCGGATTCTTGAGATGATCATCACCATCTCTAAAAAGCAGATAAATGCTGGTGCAGGTGCAATCCAGATTTTTGACAGCTGGGCTGGATCTCTTCCATACGGCCTTTTTGATCTGTATTTAAATAAATATCTTCAACCGCTTTCTTCTGAAATATCAAAATATGCTTTTAATGTATATTTTTCAACCAGGACAGGATCTTATGCGAAAGAGCTTTCAAAGACTGAGTTTGATTTTCTTTCCATGGATTCGAGATCCCTTTTATCTTATATTCATTCAACCTGCAAATTTGAAAAGGGGATGCAGGGGAACCTTGATCCTGTATATACGACCTTAAGTCCGGAGGTTGCATTATCCGAAACGAGGAGAATTCTAGACGATGCAAAGTTGATAGACAGATATGTCTTTAACCTTGGTCATGGGGTTCTTCCCACCTCAAATGTTGAATGCTTGAAAGAAATAGTAAAAATGGTGCATACTTATGGAAAATAAGAAAGCAGCGGTTATAATGGCCTATGGAAGTCCTGAAAACATAAATGATATTGATGCCTATCTACAGGATATATTTGGGAAAATGCCGGTTCCTCCAGATGCAAGGGCTGATAATCTCAAAAAGTACACGCTTTTTGGTAACAAATCACCCTCGAACCATATTCTTGAATCTCTGACAGAGAAACTTACTCATAACCTATCAGACAGTGGAGTTGACACATTCCTGGCATTCAAGCACTGGCACCCAAAGCTGGAAGTGATCGCTGACAGAATTGTGGAAGATAACTATTCTGATGTTGTAGAACTGCCATTATTTCCATTCCCATCAGACGGTGTGTACAGCTCATACTCTGTGCCATTTTCAGCAGAGCTTGAAAAGAATGGGTACAAAGGAAGGAGGCATTCAGTTAATGGAATTTATCAATATGACGGGTACCTCAGTATATGGGTTTCACTGATAAAAAAAATTCTACAAAAAGGGAACTATGACAGGCTGGTTCTTACTGCTCACAGCCTACCAACCGGGAGAAGTCCTGAGGTAATATACAAGGAATCTTTTTATGAATTCAGCAGAAAAATTGCAAACTCGTTCCCGTCAATAAAGACCATTACAGGATTCCAGAGCAGAAGTAAATATGGGAGTTCGTGGCTGGAACCGGCTATCCAGAAAGTTGTAACTGATGAAATAGAGATGAAATCTGCCCTTGTTGCCCCTATAGGTTTCTGTTATGAACATCTTGAGGTATTATATGATCTGGATCTTGATTTTTCAAAATTTCTTTCTGAAAAGGGGATAAAATATGCGAGAGTAAAGTTGATGAATGACTCAGATGATTTCGTTAAATTCCTGTCTTCAGTAATCATGTCACATCTGCAATAGGATCTGGTGAAAGTAATCCTTGCAATATCATAAGTTGAGCTATCATAATTAAAGTGAACCTTCAGAATTCTGTTTTTCGTTATTCGCCATTGCAAAGAATTTAGGGAGGGCCTTGAAGGAAAGCGCACAAACGTGGAATAAAATAATTCCCACGTATAAAAAGATGGAATTTACGCTTAAAAATAAAGCAAGAAAAGAAAAAACTGCAGCCAAGGCTGGCGTAGCGCCCCCTAGAAATACCCTCAGAAAAGCCATCACCTTTCCATAAATATTTCTAGGTATGACTTTCATCAGATTAACTGAGAGCGGGATATTTATGACTGGAAGCAGAAACCCAATTAAGAATGAATCAGTAATATCACCTATTGCACTTTTCACGAGTGCAATAAACAGTATGGCAGGAGAAAAAAGTATGACGAGGAGCGATATCCGGTGGGCAGTGTTAACATACCGTTGCAATAGGCCAGATGCGAACGAGCCAATTATACCTCCAATTGAGAGAAATGCAACAAATAATGTGTAATAGATCGGGCTGACCTTAAGAACAAGATGAAAGAGCCCCGATGAGTACACATCAAGGCTTTCAATCAGGCCGTTAAGTACAAAACCAACTGCCAGGAAACCAGTGATTTTCTTTAGAAACCCGAGCGAAGAAGATAATTGAGATCTTAGCTTAACCTGATTATCGGTATTTTTAGCCTCCTTGATTGGAAAGGAAAGAAGAAAAGATGCGATTGCCATTATAAAAATTATAAACACAAAGTATCTCGTTAGATATATGATGGAGAATCCCCCGAATAAAGCACCCGTCAGGGCAGAAGCATAACCTGCGCCCTGAAGCCTTTGGTTTGCTGACATAAATTGCTCTGTGTCAAGATTCTTCTTCGTGGTTGCAGATATTGCATCTCCCTTCATCGTAACACCGAGTGTAATGAATATCGTCGCAGTGTAGATTAAAAATATTGAATCTCCAGTCAATAAAAATGCCACACCCAGGATTAATACCAAAGATGATAACATCCCAAGTTTGGTGCTGTTAAACCTGTCTATTAAATGTCCGATCGGTATAACCAAAATCAGATCTGATGCCAGTGAAATGGTAGGAATTAAGCCTGCAAGAAATACTGATTTGAATGTAACAACAATTTCCCAGAGAAAGTATACAGCAAATGCGTTGGAAACAATGCTGCTCAAAAACCTAGAACCCAAATATCTATAGAAAAAAATTGGCAACCTGGCCATTGATTACAGCGCTGGATGATGAAACGCTATATTATATTTCATTTGCTCTTTATCAATGAATGCATAGGAAAGAATTTGGCGGAAATACTAACAATTTTTATTCTCTCGCTTTAATATATCACTGATTTATTTTTCCTCCCCGCATCCATTTGCCTTCATGACGAGATTGCAATCTAAAGTGTTATTCATTTTTGCTCAGATAAAATCAAAGACAATCTTTTGCTGTCAGAAAGGACACTCCGCAGATTTAATCTTCTTAATAAAAATGTTCAATTATTTTAAATCGATTCCCGGTTATATGAAGTACAAGATTTGTTCGAACTGCGGAGCTGAAAATGAAGTAAGCAGTTCTGTGTGCTCAAATTGCGGCTTCATTCTCCCGGATGCTATTAGGTCTCATAAGAATAAAGGAATCAACATAGAAACAGAAATACAATCAAATCTTTCTTACCAGAACACAAAGAAAAGGAATCTAATAATTGCAGAATACAGGCCTAATCCTGTAATATACAAGCACCTGATGAAACAAAATATGGCTGCAGTTGCTATTTCAACTCCTATTTCCGTAATCCTCCCTCTATTAAACGGTGGTTTTTCTGGTCTATTCGGTCCATTCATTATTGCTACGGTAATAATATTGGTCTTTTATCTTGCAACAGTACCACTTACATATCTTAAACTTAAAAAGAATCTCTGGGGATTTTTTGCGGTCAGGTATTTGATTACACAAAACAGTGTAATCATTTTTGTGTTTAGAAACGGTAATTTGCTTGATTACGTAACACCAATAAGCGAGATCTCAGGGGTCATTATTTCACAAAAAGGTTTAACAAAATTCGGCCTGGCAAATGTTATTATTCAAACGAAATTGTTTGATCGTAACTCCAGAAAAATGCAAGAGAAATCAATACCTGATATTGACAAAACAATGGCGGCTGAGCCAGAAAACGATAAAATAATTAAGAAGAAATTAAAAATTAAATCACCTAAAAAAAGCTTGAGAATTTTGGGTCGCCAGCTTAAGTATCTAAACCTTGAAGATGCTCAGAATGCCAAAAGGCAGATTGAAAGCCTAGTCGTGAAAGCCTCAAAGAAATCCAAAGTCGAGACCTGTTAAAAAATGCAAGTATTGTT
>JAKBQK010000181.1 GCA_021835265.1 Thermoplasmata archaeon | reverse complement strand
TCTGAGGATCAAGAGTCTTGAAACCTCCAGTCTCGAGCTCAGCATTTGTAAATGTGCCTGAGGCAATATTCTTATAAGCTGAAATCAAAGTAACTGTTCCAACTCCAGAAACGACCATATCATAATACGATGTCACACTTTGTGTACTTCCACTTGATATGGTGCCAGTTGTTGTATTGAATATTCCGGTTGTTGTGACAATCTGTGCAACTGTGTTGCCATAGTATGATGAAGCAGTGAGGTTCATGGTCATAGCAGATGTAGGAGCATATCCACCATTTGTAGCGTTGTATACGTAATTGAATGTGTACACTTTTGAAGTGCCGTTGTGCATAAAAGTTACAGTTTGCTTATATATCTGGTAACTTGCATTGCTTGGTTCTGTATAATAAGCAAGCTCAAGTGCTACGTTACCTGTGTTCATGAAAATGTTCGATGTGTTTAACTGATTGACTGCAGTAGTATATGTCTGGTTTGTGAACAAAAATCCTGCTGACTGTGTTGAGTTCAAGGTTGGTGTAATTGTCTGAACTGGTGCCACGTAATCCTGACTATTTGATCCATCTGAATATGTACCAATAGTCGAAAACAGATACGATCCGCCATTGTAATATGTGTGTGAGAATGAAGCATTTCCACCAGACTGATCTAAGTATACCCCATTGGCATTTGTCCCGTTTGATGTTGCAGTTCCAGCAACCCCGTCTCCATAACTATAGGAAACAGATTTCAAAGCTCCTCCATACGCTGTTGCAAAGGTATAGGTTACTCCATTTGCCTGCACTGACGATGTAGCACTAGGCTTTGATACCTCATATACCACTGCGACTGCGGTCACTATTAATATTACAGCTACGGCTATCGCTATCAGTTTACCCTTTCCTCCCGAAGAAGTTGGGGTGTACGACGGCGTAGAGCCTGCTGTACCACTATTTTCTGTCATTTTTAGCCTCCATTACCATAGTCATAAAAATTATGTTATATAAATCTATTTTTCTGGAGAAAGAATTTATATAGCATAATAATAAATTAGTTCACAATATTCTTCTCCAAGAATTGTTGGAAAAAGTATTAGATGATTACTTAAAAACCTGTTCTATATAAGACTTGAGTTGAAATCCTAAGGACTTCTAACTTGATTACATTTTCAGAGAATCAATCCTCAATTATTTAATAAGAAACTAAAATGACAGTGAAGACGTTAATTTCAAACTTAGCATAGAGAAGACACGTGTTCTTATCTTAGAGAAAGGTTTTATTTTTTGGATATATATATATTTAAAACTCCACAAGTAGGAAGAAGAGGGTAAAAAAAGTAGTTTCCCTCACGCAAATCTAAATTGTGGATACGAGAAAGAATCCTGGTCTTACAGAAATCAATCAATAGAAACAAATAATACTGAAACAAGCAAAGAAACCATTCATTCCAGTATCAAGAAGATAGAAGATACTATGAACAGGTTCTTGTATCTAAAATATTTAACATTAAACAGTTATTAGCAAAGATCAAACTTATTTGAATGCTTTGTAGATAGCATTATATTCATAGTAAATCGGATGAAAAACATCAATAAACCGGTTATCTCAATGATTAATTAATTGCCCCCCCAACCTTGTTAGGGAACGGCATACAATATGGCCGATGCTCTATATGAAGAAAATGATGGAAAATTGTTCAATGCGTTCGACGAAAGGTCTGCATCAACCCAGAACATTACCTTATTGGTACCTCTCAAATATCAGATTAAGTATTGCATAGAACACAATTACTGTCGATGGGAACGTCAGTAATCATGGTATCATCGTATGACAAGGCATTTTGCACGTATAATTTTCCAAGTGTATTGCTTGGAATCCCTGTTATGTAATTCAATGTTTCAAGCGCCAAGAATTGTGCTGATATTATTGCAGTCGGGGCAATTACGGAATTAGTGCTATCCAGTTCCTTAAAAAGAAAGTCGCGGTCATTTAATTTGTTTATCAATTTCTGTTTGCATTCCCAGCAACCGGTCTTGTACGGTACAAAACCTTCGCACACGATTCTTGGACCATCATATCCTCCGTGGAACCACGTTCTCCGCCATCTCATTGCACTTTCGTTGCACCAGGAATATATATCTGTCGGGGTGTCTGCTGATAGTATTAAGACATCGCTATTTTGCATCCATTTATCAAACGACTGCGATGATGTAATGTGAGTCTCTTCGTATGTTATGTTAGCGCCAGCGTTTATTTTACTGAGTTTTCTTGCTGCGATCAGTACCTTGGACATTCCGATATCCTCCTCTGAAAAGAGAATTTGTCTTGTGAGATTAGACAACTCCACTTTGTCAAAATCCACTATATGTAGATTGCCTACTCCCATTGCAATGAGACTGGCTGCCACAGAAGAGCCCACTCCCCCCATTCCTACTACAGTGACTCTAGCCTTTTTGATAAGAAGTTGGATGTCATATCCGGTTCTGCCTGGAATCGTGTCAATGAAGGAAAAGTAACTAACATTTCTGCTGAATCTTTCTTTATCGGATTTAGTTATTCCCACGGGAATAACTTCATCACTATTCTCAAGCAAACCGTTTTTCCATAATGTTTCTAATAGATTTTTTACAAAATCGATTTTAATTTCTGGATAGTCTGAAACAACATCCCTGACAATTTCTTCATAGGATCTTGTACTGTCAATATATGAAAGGATTTTCCAGACATCTCTTTGAGGATTGTCTTCCATTTCAAAGGTGCGTGGATAATGGTTACCTATTCGAATTTTATCCTTGCCATTGGGAAACGGATTGAATCCATTCCTGAATTTAATCTTTCTGATTTCTGTTAATTCAATCATCAGTGGATCATAACCTGAAATAATAAAAAAGTTATCCCTAGAATATTAGTAATAAGATAAAAGGTTGGACACAAAAAAATAAATAAGAGATTATAAGCTAAAGGAACAGAAATCCGTTCTATTCAATTGTATCTCTGAGAAATGAAAGATATACTTTCATTCCGTTTCATCCCAATGTACGTGTTGGCCAGTAAGGTATAGTTGATTCAACTTTCTCAACAACCCTCATTTTTATCTCTTCCATAATTGTTTCACCTCCTGTAAACATTATTTAAAGCAATATATTTAAATGTTTCCCACTGCCTCACCTTGTTAAATAACTACATCCATAGCGTTCATATGATTGTATAATGTTCTCTTTTTTCATGGTTTTCTAACAAGTTTTCACATCTTCCTTTGCACTCTGATTTATAAGGTCATATACCCAAATCCTCTGGCGTCCCACATCCTAGATTTATATGAAATTCCTGCACAAAAAGTTCTTACGAGTTTCCTCTTCACTGCATAGAAGATTCCTTCTGTCAAGGATTGCCTCATACCATTAATGTCCTCTTTTGTTCTTGCTTCATATTTATTCCCGCTGTATTTTCTTATCACTTTCACAGGTACTGACTCCCTTTTGGGGTTCTGTGGGTTTATATGACTTGAACCCAAAATTTGATCTTGTGAAATGTTTCAAATTGAAAATATCGTTGGGGAAGAATGTATCTTTTTCAAAAAATTCCCAGATCCTTGCTCGATTAAGGATCGCATCGTTCGTACGCGTTCCTTGATCTCAACTCTCTTTTAAACATGTTCCTTCTATATACGATCAACACAGCAAATAAAATTAAAAAAATATATATATAATTCTTATTAACCGTATAATGAAGGAGTATTCTACTCAAGTCAAAGAAGGAAAAATAAAACTTTTTCAAAAAGTATTTTTGAGTTACGTTAGCCAAAGTGGTGCAATCCAATCCGCTTCAGGAGTAGCCCAGATATGTATTACCTGGTTTGTCTATGTTGTTACAAAATCTGCCATCGATGTGGGCATAGTGGCCATAATAGAATCGGTGTCTATAGTCATCACATCCTTACCAGCTGGAATTGTAGTTGACAGGATAAATCGCAGCTTAACTCTTCTAGTTTCAACAATTACAGGAATCTCAGTTTTCGCGCTCTTGGCTTGGTATTCGGAATTCTATGGGTTTGATCTTTATCTTATAATTGTTTTAATGATTGTCTGGTCTTCATCCTCTGAGCTCTATAGATCATCAAGCATGTCAATCATACCCGATATTGTTGATAAAAATAATCTGCAGAGAGCAAATGGTTATAATGACTCCATATCTCAAAGCATTAGGGCTATATCTAACGCATTAGCCGGAGGTCTGATAATTTCTTTCGGAGTGGTTTCAGGTTTTCTTTACAGTATGATGGCATATGTGTCTGCAGCCATACTAATATTAACACTCATTTATCCATATTCGAGAAATGTGGATAAGTTGGATATAAAAACTCCGATCTTGAAAAAAAATGCAATACGTGAGTTAAAAGAAGGTTTAAGTTGGTTGAGAAAGGAAAAAGGGCTGTGGCAGCTTACGCTTTCTGCCAGCGTTTCAAATATTTTTTACACATTACCCCTTGCATTTCTCGTAATTTATGTCGTTTCTGGAATTCATGCTACTTCTCTTATTTATGGCCTAGTACTTGCCATATTTGCTTTGGGATTCATCGTAGGCTCAATGATTTCAGGTCATCTGGAAATTATGAAATTTGCAGGAAAGATATGGATTTTTTCATCAATATGCATTGCAGGTCCTTCTTTGTTTATCATGGGCACATTCCCATCATTTTTCATTGCAATATTATTTTTACTAATAATCGGGATTAACATAGGTTTTTCAGGAAACACATGGATTACTGCTGCACATAATATTGTACCGGATAATATGAGGGGAAGATATTTTGCTATAGATGGTGTTCTAAGCTTTCTGGGAGGAGCACCAGCAATTGCTTTGGGAGCGGTTTTGATTTCTTATATCGGTATTTCTTCAACATATTCTATAAGCGGTATATCGCTTGTTGTTACGGGATTAATTTTCCTTCCCATGAAAAGTTTGTGGAATCTAGATGGTAGTATTCCAAGTGCGATCATTGAGAATTGAGACTACGTGAAGATTATTCAAATAAACCACTTTGATAAGATGAACGTAGTAATAATTTTGCAATTCCGGAACTTTTGTGTTTATTCTTACAATTATGAACGAGAAATATAATGGTGTCAATCCTGATTGGTGTTGCTTTCCTTTTTTGAAGTATTAGGCGGCTTTTCAGAAGCATTAAATTCCATAAATTTTCTTTTTAAGATAATTTTTGTAGAAACTGATTTCTAATTTTACAAGGAATATTTCAGTTACTATGAGTATCACTCCAAGAAATAGTTCAAACAGAGATAGAGATTCATTGTAAGGAAATGGAAGAAGTCCTATGGATAGCAATGGAGATA
>JAKBQK010000390.1 GCA_021835265.1 Thermoplasmata archaeon | reverse complement strand
AGGATTAGGGAGTCCTGGGCCACTGTAAATACCCTTGCCCTGTTGGGGTAAAACATAAAAATAAACACTCCCAGCTACTACAACACCTGAAACGACAACTATTATAATCACAGCAATTGCAAATGGGTTAGTCTTTTTAATTTCACTTTTAAAATAATACACTCTCATAAATAAACCTTTGGTTCAATTCTATAACGCTAAGAAGAATGCAGGGTGTGCATACTTAGGTGTTTAGTGTGTTCGGATAATAGAAGCGCGTCCAACGTCAAAAAAAATTACTGCCTGTCAAAATGCTTTGCGAGATTGGATATCTTACCCCTTATCCAAACATAGTCCTTTGACTCTATCAGTTTATAGTCCTCAAGTTTGTGTGCCATTTGTCTTCGGCCAAAAATTTTAAACTTCAATGCACAACCTATTTAAACAGCCAATGTTTGAAGAGTTATGAATCCATTAAATATAGATCTTAATGCTTTCAATGAATTGAGAGTAAAATTCAGGGAAGAAGAGATTAGGGCTCCATTTTTTGACATGTCAGCAAAGCTATTGAAAGATGGATACACAAGTGAAGCTTACATCCTTATACTTTCTACTTGGAATTTTGCATATTTTAGATATGTAGTTAATAGGTTTAACTTAGAAATATTTGAAAAAGGCATTAAAGACTTTGAGAACACTATTTCTCGCCTAATCAATCTAAAATTTTCACAAATAAATTTTGACTCTCTCTCCGAAAAGGATAGGGGAGCAATAATAAACGCTTTTGAAATTTTATCCCATTGCGAGATTGAAGACGAATCTGGTAGCAAATCTATAATTGGAATCACAGGTGCATCAAAAATCCTGCACTTGAAACAACCTGAATTATTCATAATATGGGATGGTTATATAAGAGGGAATAAGACCAAGAAATTATACCAATTTGTTGATACAACCCTAAAAAATGCTGGATGGGAACATAGGAAATACAAAGAAACTGGTGAAGGATATTTCAACTTTCTAAAAGACATGAAAGATTATTTCTCTAGCGTAATCCCGGATTATGAAAGACAGAACTTGACTAAACCTGTAACTAAGGCTATCGATGAATTCAACTATATTGGGATAACAAAGCCCATCATGGACTATGAAAAGAAATTAAAAGAGCAGAAGAGGTATTGAAAGAGTGAAAAAAACTCACTAATTGCCAGTGCTGAAGTTATTATTCCAAGGGTACCTCTCCAAACCGTGTCTTTTAAGAAGTGCATCTTGCAGTTTCTTGGCTTCACTTTTTGACTTTGTATCCTGAAATCTAAAAAAGACAGTGTATCCCATTCTCCAATATTTATTTGCATAGCTCCGCAAATGTGAACCTGTATTTGCGTAATCTTTCATCCTTCTTTTTAGATCACTTGTCTCTCCAACATAAACTGGGGTTATATATTTTCCACTTCTCCTTCGGACCCCAAGTTCGTAAACTGCTGATTTTGAGTAATCAATATCATAGCTATAATTGTCCCTTAAATTCGCTAATTTCTTCCAATGTGTCCATCCCATAATTAGCCTCCGAAGTCTCCAATGATATTCAACGAATAGGCAAGTATAAATTATTGGTTTTTCGACGAACATTGTATTATAGAATAGTGTTAAAATTAAATCTAACATTTCGTAAATTGATCACAAATTTCAAAGGTAAGTAGTTATTTAGAATATCTATTCGAAAAAAAGTCCAAGAATGGCTTAACACAAAATAAGAAGATATTGTTTGCCTCAATGAGGAAGATGGCAACGTCATTCTAAATAAGATAGAGCAAATAAGTGGATTGCATTGTTATTAAATTATATTACAACTATTTGTTTTGTATAACCACGAGCTCTTGGTGACAAGCTTTTTCTTTGATGGTTTACAAAGCGCTAATACTATACGTATCCAAACACGTAGAGTATAAATATGTGATACGTATACAGATACGTATGATTGAAACTCGCAAATCCGTAAAGAGCAAATTGACACTTAGTGTCGATAAGGAGATAATAAGAAAAGCTAAGAATCTGAACTTGAATTTATCTGAAATTACAGAGAGTGTGCTAAGGAGTTTCACGTACACTCCCAATAAAACAGACATGGATAGTGTTTACAACGCTTACCAAGAGATGTTTGACCTCATGCTTCCCCTGTTGAAAGAATATGAGACTGATGTTCTAGTTGCTCGAATGTCAGATTTACAGAAGAATGGTATTTCATTCGACGAGGACTGGTATTTAGCTTTGGATGGCACATTTTGGTGCCCTGACTTAGAATTACAAATCGAAAAAATTACTTCTATACCTACATATGCATTTCTAAGACCTAAGGAAATACTTCTTAATTTCATAAACTCACTGGCTGGTGCAAAAGAAAGACGAAAAGAGAAGCTCGAAGAGATCGAGCTTGCAAAGAGGATTTTATTGGCAATACTAGAATCACAACCTAATATTAAATCTGGAAAAACCAAGGTATTGAAGGAGAAGAGCGTAAATGAATATTGAAGACTTAGATAAACTAGAATTCATTTGCATAAAGATTGCAACAGGTAAGGCAGACCCAAATACAGACTTTAACATTTATACTAAACTACGTAAAGAGTTGTTGGGTGATAGTACCTTATCACCACTAGTCCATTGGACAATTAAGGATTCATTTGACCCGATGGACTATTATAACTGCCTTCAATCTAAGTTTAAGACTTATCGGGAGAGAAGAGAAGCTATAGTAAATGAATTCGCCCCCCTAATTAAGAAGGCTAGAGAAACAACCCGGTTATTTCTCGCCCCCGAAATGAGCAAACAAATTGAAGGAGTAAACTCAACTTACTTGAAAGAAAATTGGCAAAAAATAATAGATCGAGCACCGAGTGATAGTAGTGGTTGTATCACTTCTGCAAGAGGGCTCATAGAGTCTACATTAAAATTCATTCTTAATGAGTCTGGTGAGGAATTAGGAAAAAATAATCAAATGAGCGACCTTCTTAAGAGAGTAAAGGACAAATTGTTTCCTAATTTTCCCAATGAACCAGAAGAAATTCAGAAGATATTTTATAGTGTGTCACTGGTTGTAGATAAAATAAAAGATTTACGAAATGCCTATGGTGATGCTCATGGCCATATAGATAAAGAAGGCAGGCTAGATACTCTGTCTGCAACTTTCATTGCCAATATGTCAATGTCTATCTGTAGCTTCTTGCTTGAAGCATTTGAACTATATAAAAATCAAGCGAATGTACTGGCCCTTTAATTCATTGGACAACATTTGCTTATGTCTCTATAAATATATTAGAACCATTTTTAGTCTGGTCCATTGGTTCATTAAAAGAAAAAATGTTTAAAAGTACAAAGCCTATTCTTATATGGAGCAAGACAAGATCATTTGCCCTTTTTGTAATGAGCCCTATGCTTCAAAGAGAGAAAGAGCACTTAGAATCACAATTCCTAAAAGAGTTCAGGAAAACTTGGAGCCAAAGAAGAGGATATAGTGGGGGCTTTTGAAGAGGATGTAAAAATCAGACTAAAGAAATTGGGATAGATTATTGGCATCATATTTAGTAGAATATATTACAATTACTTATTTTGTTTAACCATGAACTTCCAGTGAATTCTAAAGAATATTAATCAATCAAGTCATTAATTTCTTCTAAATAACTTGTCATAGAATAATTAAATAACTCGTGTAACTTCTATGATTCTTGGTGTATTCTATTGGCAAAGCTTGCGATAACTGATAATGAAGTGAGGCCTTTAATTAAGAGTGCAATCCCTGGATTTGAATTTAACGTAAAAGCGACATTGGAACAAAATGAGATTATTTACGATATAGGTGGGTCCTTGTATTCTGAAGGTAATGTATATATTGGTACAATAAGGATTGCCGATGAAAGAACCTATAATGGACCCAACTATGAGATTGAAATAAATATCCCAGTAATAGGAGAAAAAAATCAGGAACAACATACGTTGTGGTACCCCATGATTGTAGAACTAGGAGAGAGCTTTAAATCATCTTGAAGAAACAAGATTAAAAAATGAAAAGAAAGACGTTGTATTGAAAGGCATACTGAGATGGAGCCAACTCTCGTCCACAATAAAGATTGGAAAATATAGCTACTCTCCCATTCCTGGCACAATCCCTCCAAGGTACGCAATAGTTCGTTCCGATAAGTATGATGAATCAAGTACCGATCCCTCAATTTTGAATGTTGAACAAAAAAAGATTTCATACGTGGGCTCGTCGAACTTGAGTTTTATTTTCAGAATATCACACTCGGATTGGACTACAGACTTTTACGATGCTTTTGGAATAGGTAAGGTTATTCTTATTGAGGCACCAAGTATATCGCAGGGCAATTTCGATAAGGGTAAGATAAAGAAAGACCGTGAGTATATGGTTTTAGCAGAGAGGCTTGAATCAATAGGGCCTTATTTTCAAGCCATGATAGAATCAATGAAAACAGGCGACTGGGGAGAAGTCGTTGGAAAATCAAGGTTTATCTATGAATCATTAATAAAAAGTGAGGGTAAGCAGGCACTTAGGAAGTTTCTACAGGAAGATACTAATATTGATGACGCAAACCTGTCCCAATTAATAACTAGTTTAGATAACATGTATCAATTTTCAAGTGGCTTGCACCATTCACTAGACAAGAGTACAGGCGCACCAAAGGAGATTTATGTTGGAAGAAGAGAGGACGCTGAATTGATGTATTATCTTAGCGTAAGTCTCGTAAATGCATTAATGTCAAAATTGAATAGGCTAAGTTGACGTTAAAAATTTAACAACTTTCCAATGTCCAAAAAATTACTGCCTGTCAAAATGCTTCGCGAGATTCGATATCTTACCCCTTATCCAAACATAGTCCTTTGGATCTATCAGTTTAGAGTCTTCCAGTTTGTGTGCCATTTCTATCACCTTTGGCTCAATAGCGCTCCACTCCTTTCGAATCTCCTGCCTCGTTTCTATCTTATTCTGGGATTCCTCTGTTTTAGGCTTTTCTTTTGCTGCCATATGAAATAATACCCATTTTATATTTAAACCGTCTTTTTACCGGGTGGGACAGAAGAATCGAGAGGTCAATACATTTTCCCTTCCATCCATTAAATAACCTTAAATAAAATTATTAACTGAATTTATTTTCAATCCTCATATGCCTGTATATCTCGTCGATCAAATTGTGGAAAGGATAAAATTCCACGATAAAGGAAAAATGTAGACTTTTAAAATATCAAACAATCATATCCCTATTACAAAGCGGAGATTGCCGAGCCAGGTCAAAGGTGATGGATTTAGGGTCCATTCCCGTAGGGGTTCGCCGGTTCGAATC
>JAKBQK010000071.1 GCA_021835265.1 Thermoplasmata archaeon | reverse complement strand
AATCTGAAAGAATTCTGGAAAATGTCTCTGGCTCTTCGATAAGTTCGTCCCAGAGAATATTCAGGTTTTCGCTCTTCTTTGCGAGTTCCTCAATTCTCATTATATTGTTGGGAGATATGCTACTGAGGGTCCTGATGATCCTTTCAACAGGATCGCTCTCGATATTAATCTTCCATATTAACCTGTCAATATAAGGTTTGAACTCCGCATACGCCTTGAAAAGGGCATATTGCGAACCGTTTGTAATCAGCCCGTATTTGGAACCAATGTCGTTAGAGTATCTCGCAAGTTGCTTAAGATGTGACATCGGATCCGCAGAGAGTTTCTTTGCCTCAATCAGTATTATCTTCTTATCATCCTGCAATAATGCATAGTCAGGAAATCCACCTTCACCTGTGCTGTCTTCTGGCAGAACCTGGTCCGGGTCTTCTATATTCCAGCCAAGTTCTCTCAGCACAGGGTCTATTAGATGCTGTCTTACAGCCGCTTCATTCTTCTCGTACAGACCCCTGTGTGCATCAATTTTCTGCTTCAAGTTCTTAATAAATGCCGGATCAAAAGTCACTTGGACCACATCTCTTACGTTCAAGGAATTCTCTTTTTTCAATTAAACTTTAACACAGACAAATATTTGGGGCAATATTATTCTATTGGCTCTTTGATAATTTCACTATTACGCTTATTAGACCCATTTTCCTGACCGCTGAATATCCTTTAAGCTTCGTTAAGTTTTCATTTTATTTGTTAGCCAAGAATTCAGACTCTTAAAGTTTCCAATCATTGATTTGGTATCAATGAAATTATCCAATCTTCCTTAGCACAATCTCCCCTTTAACTTCGTAAAATCCAGTATGCTCTGATTCTGATACATTCAACTTCTCTGCTACCTCCTATGGAAGGGTGATTCTCAATGATGTTCCTTTGGAAGACGTTCTTGTCACTGCAATTAGTTTGTCTTGCATTGAGAGGGTAATAAGTGGAATAAGTTAAATATTTTATTAAAGTGCTATACTTTTGCGATTTGCCCCCCCCCGAACGATCACATTTTTGACCTGGAAACAATCTTGAAAGGAAGCTTGGATATCTCTTCACGTACTTCCAGTATCCTGACATAATAAGGAGATCATTACATTCCTCCAATATTATTGAAAGAATGAATAAAGAGATAAGAAGAATAAAGGTTATAGACGCACAGCCAAGTGAAAGTGCAGCTATGAAGATAATATATCTCAGAGTGGCAGCACCGAATGAGAAATAGTTCAATATAGCCACAAAGGGATATTATAAATGCAAAGATCAAATCACGGACATGTTCATGGAAAGGTATTCTTAGAATCACACATAACCCTAGACACCACGACCAAGGATTGAACTATTATTTTCAATTAGCTGAATGATTAAAAAAATATAGCAATATAACATGTAAGCAAGAGGAATATAAGAAATGGCAATTCCAAAAGCTACTGAAGACACTATTACTGGAATTTTAACAAACGCTATCTCGAAGTTAGGTATTAATGCTCAAAGTTTTTACGAGATAGAAACACCTAATGGCTTCAGGAAACCTGACATTTATTGCACAAATGGTGGTACTTATGTTGTTGAGGCTAAGTTTCCCGAAAGAACCCTAATTGATGCTATTTCTAAGATACAGAACGACTACCTCAAGCATTCAAAACTTCTCTCGATAGATGGGGGTTTCGCTATTCTGTATCCGGATAAATTATCTGAACCAATGCCACCAGATGTCTTACAGGACAATCTTTCTAAATACAAATTCAAAATAATTTCAATGTTCCGGGAGTCAGATGAAAGACCATTTAGTATTCAAACTGTCAACTTTGAAGAAATACCAAAGTTCATTGCAGAACAGGTTAAGCATGTGACCATTACCAAAGAACCTCTGATTCAGGATATTGTCTCTACACTTAGAGACGGGGCACTCTACCTCGTTAACGGATTAGCGCATCTGGCTGGTTCAGATTTAATAGCTTTTTTTGGTGGTGAAAATGTCTTTAAAAATATACTTGAACACAAGGAAGATAGCCATACTGTTGAAGAAATGAGATTAGCCGCCTCGTATCTTCTGATAAATCAACTTCTCTTCTATAGGGCTATCTCTACTATAAAGAAAGATTTTGACGAGATAGATCCAGATAATATCGTCTCTCCCACTGACCTGTTAACTTACTTCAAACGTATAACTGATATAAATTATAAAGTTGTTTTTTCCTACCAAGTTGCTCCGCTAATTCCTCCAAAATTCCTTCCCCAAATAAAAACAATTGTTGGGGTTATAAATGGATTAAAACCAGAAAAAGTGGGAGGAGAATTGCTTGGAATGATTTTTCATGACCTAATTCCATTAGAACTGAGAAAGAAAGTAGCAGCTTGGTACACCAATGTTGCAGCTGCAAGGTTACTCGGAAATATTCTTATTAGTAAGGGGGAACAGAGCGTCGCCGATTTCGCTTGTGGCAGTGGAGGACTGTTAGTCTCCGCATATAACAGAAAAAAAGATTTAACAAAGGACTTCAATTTCATTAATCACAAAGAATTCATTGAAAAACAGCTCCTCGGAATAGACGTTATGCCATTTGCAGCTAATGTTGCTGCATGTAATCTGTCACTTCAATCTCCTCAATATTTCACAGACAAAATTAATATGGCCGTTTGGGACTCAACAGATTTGGAGGTTGGTAAAATAATACCTTCAGTTTCAAGTATAGAAACCACTTTTATTGGACAGCAACAGTTGAGTGGATTAACCGATCCAAATCAAGTAAAGGGCATAGTTAAGATGGGAGATTCCGATGTCAAGGAAATAAAGCTTGATAAAGTTGATATTGCAATAATGAACCCTCCTTTTACGAGGCAGGAACGTCTTCCTGATTATTATAAGAATGCTTTAGTAGCCAGATTCTCTTCGTATGAACAATTTATTTCACGGCAAATGAGTTTTTATGGTTATTTCATTTTATTAGCAGACAAATTTCTTAAAGATCAAGGCAAGATGGGAGTAATAGTTCCGGCAGCGATCCTAGTTGTTAAGTCTTCTGAAGGCCTGAGAAGGTTGCTAACCAATGATTACGTGATAGAATACATAATAACTACCAGAGATAGATTTGGCTTTTCAGAAAGTAGTTCGTTCAAGGAAGTCATATTGATTGCCAGAAAAGAAAAAAATATTCACGAATCTTGCAATACCAAGATAGTTTTTATTAAACAGTTTCCACGCTCAATGAGTGATGCCAATATACTGTCAGATGAGATAATGTTTTCAATTAAAGGTTATGAGTCTGAAAAGGTCAGGATTATCGAACAAGATTATTCAATCCTTAGGGACGACATATCTAACTGGTACAGATTGGTCGCCCTGGATGACTTAACTGTGACGGAAAGTGTTATTGCCTTAATAAAAAATAAGAATTTTGTTAAAATTTCTGAGCTTTCAAAGGATATACCAAGGGGTGATTTAAGCCATTTCAAAGCAGGTAATTTCCAAGGGTATCTCATAAAAGACCTAAGCAGGGCAGACAAGAAAACTGATGTTTGGATTATAGAGCAAGAGGACGATAAATACGTGACAGTCCAGCACAAAGCCCTTGACGTGAAATTTAAAATAAAAAAGGATAAACTTAGATCATGCCTACGGAAAATATCTGGCGTAAAAACCTATTCTGTTGACTATTTCCATGATTACGTAATTGTTGAAAATTTTGTTGATTTTGAGAAAATGACCTCTTATACGTTAGACATGAAAAGTAAAAATTTGATTGAATTGAAGAAGTCCCTTATAGGGTATAAATGGAAGAAAAAGGCAGAAAAAAAGGCAGCCCACCTTCTAATATCTAGAAGACCTTTTCTTTCTTCGCCTGGAACATATTTTGTTGCATTTTATTCCGAAAATAAATCCTTCGGTGTCAATTTGTTTAGCCTGAGGGGCATCTCAAAGGAGAATGCGAAAATTTTGACTCTCTGGCTTAATTCTTCTTTTTCCCTTGTACAGATGCTTTATCAAGGCGCAGCTCGGGACGGAAATTGGACCAAACTGGACCAATACATGATTAATGAAATGATGGTTCCAGATGTAGGAAAGTTAGATCAAAAGGATAAAAATTTGTTACTTGAATTTTTTAACGAGTGGGAGTGCAAAGAGATAAAAAGTATATACGATCAATACAAGTATGGTGACGAATTTAGGGACAAACTTGACGCAATGTTTCTCAAAATACTCAATAAATGGACTACGCCTAAAAATAAAACTCCAGAAAATTTCATGCAAAAAATGAATAATACACTTTCGAGAGAACTAGATGCATTGAAGAATATGACCAAGACTGGCTTAAAAACTAACTCTTCGGATTTTTCAGACCATTGACATCACAACAAATATTGCGTCTTCTTCGGGCGAACGTAACACCCTTAACTAGGATAAATTTGAGTCAGTCGAGTTATCTCCGTGTCTGAACTATCACTCACTAAAAAGGATGTTATTGGAATAAGAATTGGATTGGCGGTAGATTGAAGGTTCCATATATGGGACAGAATTGAAATATGATGGACATAAAAACTAGCAATATGATATGGCCAACAATAAAGAATAATGGATTATGCCTTTGAGAATAGCAATTAAAGAATAATTCGAAAAATGATGAAATAGTAAAGTCAGAAAAAAGTAATTAAGATCTAAGTTGTCTACTTTTTATGGAACTCATCGCAATATTGAAAGGATTTGAGTTATTGATTTTGAATCTTCAATTTTATGTGGCATTAGGGACAATCTCAATGGCTGCAGCAACGGCCTGGTCAATAAAAAGACAAAGTAACCTTTATAAAATAATGGATTTAAGAATGAGAATTAACTCTTTTTACATTCCATTTTTTGAGGTCTTCACTCAAAAATGGGAAAATGATAAAGAGTTTAAAGAAAAGTGGGATAATGTCAGACCTTTTGTAAGAAACGCTTACAAAGCAACTCAAAACGCAATTTTTGATAGTGATTTATATAGCAAGATTCCCCGTCTTAAATATTCAGATGCAATACCTTCGGATAGGGAGGATTATAATGCTTGGGATGAATTTTATGCGACTGCTTGGAAAGATTTTAGAGAACTTGATTCTAAGCTGATGAAGTTACAAAAAACCGGGGGAACGAATTTGCCCGAATCACCCGATAAACATAATTTTACGCTTCAACTCATATCTTAATGAATGTTTCTTGTGGTCATTCCGAGGAAAAATATCAATATAAACATGTTATGTCCTGCTACTAAAGGGTGAGAGTGATGGTAAATCTGCACAAAGGCTGCCCTAATTGTCATAAAGGTTACTTTGT
>JAKBQK010000171.1 GCA_021835265.1 Thermoplasmata archaeon | reverse complement strand
CGCTTGGAACAACTTCTGTTGTCATGAATTACACATTCTCCATGTTTGGCACTTCCATATCTTCCCAGAAGTATACAATCACCATTTCGCCGCTTTTGCAATTCACGGGATATGGCATTTATCCCGGAATAGTGAGTGAAAAGAACAATTCAAACCTCGGTTTCCTGGTAATGTATGTTGGGCCAGGGGGAGCTACATCAGGGGCAGTTGATACATATGTGGGAACTTATTCTCCAGGGGAAACAAGCAATGAGTTGGTCTCGAATGCAACTTACAATGTTTCCTTCTCCAACTTTGCAGTACAAACAGTTTTCCCCGCTACCCCCTCGAATTTATTGAACCAGACGTTCGCATTGGCCATGAAGAACCAGTATGGGTTTTACGTCCACCCAACATTGGACTCAGCTTTCTTCCTTGGCAGGTTATCCGCGTACGTTCCTATTACTGAGACTTTACTTGAAAATATGGTCCTGACCGGCATAGGAACGACTCTTGGAATTCTCATACCTGTACTTGGCATATTCACATCCTATCTTACATACGGAAAGGACAGGACAACAGGGGTGCTGGAATCGGTTGTGAAAAGGCCCGTAACCAGGGAAGGAATCATTTCATCCAGGTTCATCGCAAATTCGGTCTCTATAGGTATTTCAGTCATCGTCTCTATGATCATTAGTGACCTGATTATTCTTTATTTCTTCAAGACCATGCCTAGCTTATACTTCTCACTATTTTTCATTTGGACTTACATTATTGAGGGGCTTTCATTCCTTGCCCTGATGTACATGTTTGCACATATTGTCAAGACGCAGAGCAGGCTCCTGGGAATTGCCATAGCCCTGTTCATAATAATGGACATCTTCTGGCTTATTATACCTGCAGCAATACTTGGAGGCCTGGGCATATCAAGGACCAGCACAACATACATACTTGGAAATATCGCATTTGAGTATGCAAGCCCTGCTGGTTACGGCAGCCTTGTGCAATTTTTATTCACGAAACATATCGGATTCCTGTCAACAGTAAGTGTGAACCCGGCTGCGTATGGAGTTACTGAACTGTACCTGATAATTTCTGGCATATTGTGGGTTATGGTGCCCTATGCTATCACATACTACCTCGCAAGAAAGTTTGATTAACCTTAACCAGAAGTTGTTTAGGTTAGCAAGCTTAAATCAAGGAACATGGTGCATGAGCCGGCTAATAGATCCTGTTCAGGACATTGTTTTTTAGATATTCTATAACTTCCGCAACATGGGCTTTCATTCTGTCCCTTGCCACTTCCGCATTCCCAGATTCCATTGCCCTAAGGACATCTTCATGTTCCTTGATCTCGCTGAGCCTTCTATCGCTGCTGCTGAAAAGGGCAGTCCTTATAACTTTGAGCTTAAGCCTCACCTGGGCTGTGTATTCAGATATATACCTGTTTCCGCTTCCTTTTGCTATTATTGAATGGAATTTACCATTCAGGTCTGCCAGCCTGATAGGTTCAGGTTCCTTTTCCTGGTTGAGCCTCTTGATCATTTCAAGGGTAGATTTCAACTCATCAAGAAGTTGCGGAGTAAGCTTCTGCGTGGCAATGTAGGTTGCCTCTGACTCAAGAATCCCCCTGATTTGATATAATTCCAGAACCTCATCAACATCAAGGAATATTACATTATAGAAACGCCCATTCCTGAAAACGAGGCCTTCCACTTCTAACTGCACTAGGGCCTCCCTCACTGGGGTTTTGCTCATATTGAGGCTCTTGACAATATTATCTGGGCTTATGGATTGCCCAGCCCTGTATTTTCCATTTAGAATTCCTTCAAATATGTACTTGTAAGCTGTCTCAGTAAGCGTCATTTTCTCAGGATTATCTATTTTCATCTGCTATGTGGTGATTGCATCACAATAATAAACATTTCATCTATTTTATAAGAAAATCAACACGTTGATAATGTTGTAGCCGCAAAGTTGTTAGCCTAAACGAAGAAAATTTCTGTTTACTGGGGTCTTCAGAAATAAAGTGTTATCATCCGAAAGCGACAATAATTCCATATTTTATTATAAATTGGCCTAGGAATAAAAGTTATAATGTATCTTGAATTAGATTTTTGTGGATTTTAAATGACTGATATTTTTGAGACTAAAGTGGTTGAATTGGAAAAAGTGGAATTTCACAATCCAGTGATAGTTGGAGGATTCGTTGGGTCGACGCTAACTGGTTTCATCTCTGCCAGCTACATAATTGAAAGGTTGAAGATGCACCAGATCGCTCATGTGAAGTCACCCCATATCCCTCCGGTTTCTGTATTCATTGGGAAAAAACTCCGGACCCCTTTCAGGGTCTATTCCAACAAAGATGGCACATTGATAGTTGCAATATGCGAAGTTCCTATCGACGACGAGGGCCTGTATGAGATATCTTCTGTTTTAATGAAATGGTTCATGGAGAGAAGCCCAAAAGACATGATTATCCTTGAAGGATCGCCCGTCCCAGAGATTGTAAGGGACCACAAGGTGTACTGCATAGCCAATGAAGACAAGCTGAAACAGTTCACTCAGAAAGGAATGGAGCCAGCCCATTCTGCACTGATCACCGGAATGGGGGGTGCGCTCCTCAATGAGGCTCTGGCGTATAAATTAACAGCTTCAACATTTATCACCCCGGCGTCCATGAATATTGCAGATCCTGGATCAGTGCTGGCATTGATTGAAAATGTCAATGACGCCTTTGGTCTGAGGATAGATACGGCAATCTTAGAGGAAAGCGTGAAGGATTTCCATGAACAGCTGCAGGAACTTGTCAACCAGTATAAGAAAGCCTACAGCAAGGGAGAGAAGCCCCCAAGTGAAACAATGTATGGGTGAGGGGACATTAAACCCCTTTGCCGATCATTCCGGTTTTCACTTTTGGCAGATAAGAAATCATTCAACTCTCATCGATTGTTTTGAAAATTTTAGCAAAAAATGCGAAAGCGGCTCCGGAAGAGACTAATCTTTCCATTAAAGACCTCCTCGGTGAAAGCTCCCTGATTTTCCTTTTTAGTCCATATCCCTTGACCAAATCACTGATTGCATCTTCCTCTGTTGCTATTTTATCAATGAGCCCAAGTTCCAGTGCCTGTGGAGCAGAAAATATTTCTCCAGTGGACACTTTCTCAGTGATCTCCGGCGATAGTTTCCGGTTTTGGCTGATTGAATTCTTAAAGACATTGTATGAATGCTCTAAAATTGCTTGGTATTTCTCCCTTGCAGCAACACTGCTTTCTGTGAAAGGATTGAGCATGTCTTTGTACTCGCCGACCTTGAGGACGTCTACTCTGACTCCAAGTTTATTCATCAGCTGGTTAACATTTGGTGCCATTCCTATTACGCCTATTGACCCCACAATGGATGTATTCATGGCATAAATCTTCGTGGAACCGCTTGCAATCCAATAAGCTCCCGAAGCCCCTGTTCCCAAAATGACTGAAAAGACAGGGATTCTTTCCCTCAACCTGATGATATCTTCCATTAGCAATTCTGAAGAATTGGCATCTCCTCCACCTGAATTTACTACCAGAATTAAGGCCTTGAACTTTCTAGAAGATCCAATGTAAGATATGATTTCTCTAATATGCCTTGCTGTACGCGAGTTAATGTTGCCCGTTAATTCTACCCTTGCTATCGCCATGGTACAAACAGGAAAATTTAGGATTTATAATTGATCTCTTCAAATTTAACTGTTGAAGAGGTCCTTTAAATTTCAAAAAGTTCTATTTTGGAGGAGGACTCATCATCCTATCCAGTTCTAGGCAAACCATGTGGATAATGGATATGTGCACTTCTTGAATTATGGGGGTAAAGTCAGATTCAACAGCAAAAAGCTCATCAACGATGTCTCTAAGTTTCCCACCATTTTTTCCAGTGAACGCCACAGTAAAGGCACCCTTGTGCTTAGCGGCCTGTATGGCTTTGACAACATTTGGTGAATTTCCAGATGTGCTTATCCCCACAACCACATCATTTTCAGTTGCCAAAGCGGAAACAGGCCTCGAGAAGATATCTTCATAAGAATAATCATTCCCAATTGCAGTTAAAGAGGAAGTGTTTGTGGAAACCGCTACTGCTGGCAGTGCTCCCCTTTCTATCGTAAAATGACCGTCCAATTCACCCACGAAATGCTGGGCATCAGCCGCTGAACCGCCATTTCCAAATGCAATCAGCTTTCCACCATCATTAAAATACTCCAACATTTTCAATGTGAAAAGTCTAATTTGTTCAATTTTTACAGCCTTTCTTGCGGTTATTCCCTGCTCAATATATTCTTCAAGTGACAACATTTTTACTAAATTGGATTGTACAGGATGGATATTAAAGTTATCCGAAAAAGTTTAAGGTAATTTTAAATTACAGAACTTAGCGGGACACGGAGAATACATGGACAGAGTTTCAATCGTTATCACAAGCTTCAAAGACCCACGAGTATTGAACCTTGTTGACAAATTACTTTCAACAGCGCCTTATGAGATAATTATAGCTGACGGAGGAACAAAGGGCGACTTGTTGGCCAAATTTCATTCACTGGAAGATGATATTGTAAAATTTTACGATTTACCAGGAAATATTGCAGAAACAAGGTTCAAGGTTCAAGATCTAATTAAGGGAGAAATTACTGTTTTCATCGATACCGATGAAGAGCCGTTGGAGCAGTGGATGACTAAACTCATTGCACCTATTAGAAATGGTGAATGTGATTTTACATTCGGCTCTACTAAACCTTTATCCCCTCCAGATAGCATATATTCAAAATATCTAACAAATTATGATGAATTCCTGTATACCACCATACTTCCTGATGATATCTTAAAAGGGCCAATGGGAAACTCTGCTTGGAAAACTGAGATAATACAAAAAGTAGGCTTTGATCCTTGCTTAGGAATTGGAGGAGAAGATTACGATATGACAATTAGGGCCGTGCTATCAGGCTATAAAGGACAATATGTGGCAGATGCTGTCTTGTTGCATAATCAAAATGGAGTAAGAACTCTCAAAAAATTTGTTAAAAAGATGTTTTATAATTATATGGTTGGGGCATCTTTAGCTTATAGAAAAAGTGGTATGTTATTTAGACGCGCCGGAACAAGTGCGAAAACAAATCGCTCTTTCAAGGACCCACTTGAAATCGTAATGTATCTGTTAAAACCTTTGGCACTCGTTTTCTCCTTAATGTTAAATCCGTGGGATGATTCTAGATTGTGTAAGGAATGTTTTATAAGTAATTCGGATAAAACCCGATGATAATTGGTATGATCCAATTACCTTCTTAATAGAAGATACGTAATTAAATTTATAATCCTGAGGTATTCATAATTAGACATGATTCCTGCAAATCCAAATTATTCACCATTGCTTTCAATTATAATATGTGCCCACAATAGAAAGAAATACATTTTGGAAGCCATAGAATCTGTTTTACTTCAAACACTAGATCATAGGAAATTTGAAATCATAGTAATTAAGAATTTCAATGATCCAGATATAGATCATTTTATTGATGGCGAAACTAATATAAAATCAATATACACGGATGCACCCAACTTGAGCAATAAGCAATCGATAGGAATCAAAGAATCAAAGGGTTCTTATATTTGCTTCCTAGATGACGATGATCTTTTCACAAAAGAACGCCTTGAAGTATTGGAGAAATATTTTCGGAAAAATTCGGATATCTCTTTCATACATAATGGAATGATATTTATTGACCAAAATGGACATGAGCTACAAAAAAGTAGAAGTTTCGATCCCATTGTTTGCAACCCAATTTCTGTAAATAAAAGGCTCATAAAGAACATGCTAAGCCAAATGGCAAGTTACAATCCTAGTTCAATGGCAATAAGCAGGGAACTCGCCTTAACCTATGTTGATCTTTTAGATAGTACATTTAGAGAGGTTGATACATTCTGGTTTGCTTGCGCTTTGGATTTTGGAAAAAAGCTTATGGTAATTCCTAATCATTTAACAAAGTATAGGAGGCATTTGGGTGGATTAAGCAGAGCTTCAGATCCAAAGAAGATACTTGATTACGCTAAATTAGCAATAGAAAACATGTCGATTTTAGAATTCAATCTTAAAGCAAAAGCTAGCCAACTTTTTATCAAATACAAACAAAATGAATGGCTTTTGAAACGGTCCATTTTCAACACAGTAGAAGTGAAAGACGGAGCAAGATTTGCTATCATATTGCAATTAACTAAATCGGTTAATATGATTCCTACAAGAGATTTAGCTAAACTAATTCTGTTGACAGTCCTATCAGCGTTCTCTTCTAGACTTGCATTTAATTTATACCCAACTTTATACTCTTAATTCAAGTTTAGGGCTGAGTAATTGAAATTCACCATTCAGCAAACACAATAAATAGACTTTACTTATCTCCCATTTAATAATGTACGATATTGCCATAGTAGGTGCGGGCTTTTCAGGATTAACACTGGCTGAAAGATTTTCTTCAATAGGTAGGAAAGTCATAGTAATCGAGAGCAGAAATCATATCGGAGGTAATGCCCATGACTCCTACGACGAGCACGGGATCTTAATCCATAATTATGGGGCCCATATTTTTCACACGAATGATGGAGTAGTATATGATTATCTCTCGAATTTTACTTCCTGGCGAGAGTACGTGCATAAAACAGCATCTTACATAGATGGCCAACTCGTACCATTTCCTATCAATAAGAAGACATTGGAGATCTTGTATGGAAAAGATGCTCTGAAGGAAGGTGTTGAAAAATATTTAAAAAAAGTGAGGGTCCATATTCCCCAGCCTAAAAATTCTGAAGAAAATATAATTTCACGAATGGGATGGGATCTTTATAACAAATTTTTCAAAGGATATACTGAAAAACAATGGGGGAGAAAACCATCTGAACTATCGCCTTTAGTAACAAACAGAATCCCAATTCGTCTTGATTACGATGATAGATACTTTAGTGACAAATATCAAGTAATGCCCGAAAATGGCTATGACACTTTATTCTGGAACATGGTTAAAAAAGGGAAATTTCCAGTTATCTTGAATGCTGACTGGCACGAAATCCAAAATGAAATTGATCACACCCATTTAATCTACACTGGACCCATTGATAGATTTTTTAATTACAAATTTGGAAAGCTACCTTACCGATCAATAGATTTTGAATATACTTTTCATGAAAAGGAATTTTTTCAACCAGTGGCTAGCGTGAAATTTTCCAACGACTTTGATTATACCAGAAGAATCGAATTCAAATACATTACAGGGCAAAAACACCCTAATAGCGTTACTTCTGTGGAATACCCTAAAGAGGAAGGAGATCCATATTATCCCATACCGGCTGAAGATGCGTTAAATCTTTACAGAAAATACCAAAAAGAAGCTTCCAAGCTGGATAACGTTAAATTCGTTGGTAGGTTAGCTACTTATAAATACTACAATATGGATCAGGTAGTTGCTGCTGCTTTAACTGAATTCAAAAATCTCACATCATTAGGTTGGTGATCTCAATTTGGTAAGTTATTACACGAATTCCTCTGTTTTCATATACAATTTTCACTCTTTAAAATTATGGATAGATTTTTCACAAAAGTAGCATCATCGTAGTTATTAACTACGTTCAATCTTCCCTCCTTCCCCATTTCTTTTGCTAATTCTGGTGATTTTGCTAACAGCATCATTTTCTCTGTCAATTCTCTCTCATCCTTAACTAGGAAACCTGTCAAACCATCCTTAATGGTTTCCTTCATCCCACCCTCATTAATGGCTAATATTGGCTTTGAAGCTGCTTGAGATTCTATTGGAATTTGTCCAAAGTCTTCATTGATGCCTGTAAAAATACAAGCAAAAGCTTTAGCGTATATTCTGATCAAATCTCCCCTTTCAAGACCTTCTTTAATTTCTATTGGAATTTGCTTTTCGATTGCATATTTTTTTATGGAGTTCATATAAGCAATATTTTCCTTAGATTTTAATGTAGTCGTTGCAAAAATTAGTTTGAACCCCTTTATTTGTTTATTGAACTCTTCAAAAGCTCGCAATGCAATAAATTGCCTTTTTTGTGGTGAAATTCTAGAGGGGTAGAAAAAAAAAGAATCAGATTCTTCTGTATAGAAATTTGCAGTATCTACTGATGGATATACAACGCTGGAATCTATTTTCATGAATTCTCTCAATCTTTTCTTTGTGTTCTCGCTGTTTGTAAGAACAAGTTTAACCCTGTTTAGAGAACGTTTGTAAAGGAGATAATAAATATTCTTCCAAATTAAAAAATAAATTCTCGAGGAGAATTTAATTGCCCTTCTTTCTTTTTCTTCTTTTAGACCTATGGTAAGCAGCCTGGATGGTGTGTGAATATAAGCCACAATAGCTGCCCCACGCGGAATAGGCACATAGGTAGAACTGACTAAGATCACTTCATCATTCATTTTTTTAATTTTATATGTATAAGTACCAATTAAACTGTAAAGACTCTTCGCCAACTCTGGACTATATTTCGCCAATATCTTAGTAAGATAATAAATGAAAAAATTGCAAATTCCAGATGGCGGCAGATTGGGGCCGCTCCCATCTTCTTTCCAAATGAACTTGATTTCAGCCTTAATTATAGGCGCAATTCTAGCAAACCAAATGTATTCGCCACCCATGTGTTTGCTAAAAATATAGATAGTGAATTTTTTGTTCATTTGTTCATTGGAAATTTCATCAAGAATATAAAATGTCATTTTAGGATCTTTCAATTATTATTTTGCTTGTTGATTCTTTCATTTGCTCTAAAGAATAATTTATTTCTCAGGATGATAAAAATATCATAAAAAATAAGCAAGTTCCTAGTTTTAATCGCACAAGCTAATGCATAACTGTACGAGAAGTCGGTATCTGTCTTGACTCCAAATCTTGTGGATAGTTTCTTAATGGCAATTTCTTGACTAATTATTCTAATCTGTAGATAATGTTTTGCTTTATAGCAAAAAAGATCGAGGAGCGCCATATAAGAGGAAAGCAATACTTTCCAGAAATCCATCTGTTTCATAATAGATTCATTATCCGTCAACCTAGTCTTACTGGTGCTATCATTTAAGCGATATCCAGTCAGCTTCTCTTTCGATAGGTAAATAGTTCCCTCTGAGCAAATTGCGCAGGAAAAAATGAAAGTGTCTGTAGATTGGATCAAATAAGACTTCATAAATTCTAACTCGTTCTTGCCAACAATCTTCCTATCGAAAGCCATAGAACTGAGGTTAAAGCCAGCCTTGATTCTATCAAGGTAAGAGAGTTTTGCCCTCATCACTCTAGTATCTAATAAGGTATCCTGGTGCAATTCAAATTTGAAGTTCCTCTGAATGATATTATCATTATCATCCAAGTAAAATTGACTATTTCGAAAGTAACTAATGGAATTGTCAGTGAAAATTGAAAAAATTCTCTCTAATCGGTTTTGGTCAAATACATCGTCATCGTCCAAGAAACAAACGATATTTCCTGTAGACTCTGTCATTCCAGTATACATATCGTAACCTACGATTGATTCAGGAGGCACTAATATCAACTTAGCTCCTTTTGCCGTCGCATAATTATCGAAATACTCATCCTGGAAATTCTTTACGACAATGATTTCGAATAACTCATGATTAATAGTCTGATTTATAACCGATTTAAAGGCTCTTTCAAGATAACTCTTTCTATTATGTGCAGTGATAATCACTGAGATTTTCATTCTTACAAAAAATGAATCATACGATCAAGTTAAAGTCTTCTGAAATGAAAAACCTAAAATTTGCATTTACTGTGTAAAAAGGAAAAAAACAAAACTATAAAGTGCAGCAAATATATCTTGTAGTCCAGATGGGAGATCGTTGTAAAATCAGTGTTATAATCACAGCTTTTGATAGGTCCGAATATGTGCGAGATGCCATAGATTCTGCTATCAACCAAACGATTGATTCTAGTATTTACGAAATTTTTGTGATAAAGACTTTTCACAATTCTGATTTAGATAAATATTCCGATGCACTAGGAATAAAGAATCTGGTATTTGATCCAACAGTGAAATATGGTAAACGGCTAATTGATACAATCAAAAGGTGTAATGGGGAAATAATCGTATTCCTTGAAGACGATGATGTATTCTTCCCAGGAAAGTTAGAAAAGATTATCCAGGTGTTTGAGGAGCACCCTCAATTATCCTATTACCATAACGAAGGGACTTATCGCAATAAGTCATTGGAATCAGACAATAGGTCCAAATCCATAGAGAAGGGCCTTAATCTAGCTACGCTAGATCAATATGATTTGATCGACTTAAATGACTTTTCTTTTAATGCAATACTCAATTCAAGAATTTGGGCAAATGTAAGTTGTATGGCCGTTTCTAAAAGTGTTTGTATAGAACATGAAGCTTTATTTAGGGCTGTAAATCAGCCAATTGATGTATTATTATTCACAGTATCAACGTTAAAAAATTATAGCGTATATGCAGACCGAGATAAATACACGATTATTAGACTCCATGACACAAATGATTCTTTTTTGGTGTCCAGTGATGGCAACTTCAATTCTGCATTGGAAAAGAGATTTTTATCTTTACAGAGAGATAATGAAGGGATAGAGGTCATGATAAATTCTTTGGGCAAACGTGTTAAATTGATAAATATATTATTAAAATATCAAGATTTGAGATTGAAGGTTCTAATGGGCCTTTTAACAGGAGATTCAAAAAGGATAACTCTCTTCAAAGCAATGTTCTATTTTGCAATTAGCAGCTTAAGGGCGGCGATTACTTTGGATCGGTTCATTGCATTTAATTCAATATATTGTTTGGTATCACCTGAACGAGCAAGCGCCAGATACCTGTCGAGGTTATCAATTGAGTTCATTCAGAAATCTGAGGTAAATTGATTCATTATGGGTGAGGTTTCAACTATTAAAGTATATGGTGTTAATCGCTCACCATATATATCTGTAGTGATACTGGCCTACGAACGGAAAGAATACATAAAAAGGGCGGTAAGATCTGTAATAGAGCAAGATTTGAATGATAAATCGATAGAGATCCTTGTAGTAAAAAATTTTATCGACCAAGCTTTGGATTTAGAATTGAAAAATCTTGGTTGTAAAATAATCAACTCCTCAACAAAGGAACTTGGAGGTAAAATAATTGAAGGATTCTCGAACAGTAATGGTCAAATAGTTAGTTTATTGGAAGATGATGATTTTTTCTACCCGGGTAAGTTAAAAGCGATAGAAGCTGAATTCAAAGAAAATCCCGAATTAGTGTTTTTTCAACATCCTACTGATGTATGGGATATGGAAGGCAAGAGATTGATCAGCTCTGGCTCCAGAAAAAAACCAGTCATATGCCAAGCTCCAGTCACCATTAAAACTTTTAGAAAATATTTTTCTCCACCATCCAGATTGGGAATATACAACAATAGTTCCTATTGCATCAGAAAAGATAAATTCCAGAATGATTTGGGGCCCTTCAAAGAAATGATTAGAGGATGTGATGATTATCTTTTCCTTTCAACACTTTCTTTAGATGGATATATAAAGTTAGGTAGCCAAAGCCTTGGCGCACGCACATTGAATTTAACGAATTCTTCTGAAGATAAAGAAATAAAGAAATTTATAGATAATTCTGCAAGAAGTGAAGCAATGAATTTAAAGACGTATGGAGTCTATTTGCAGCATTTTAAAAACGATCCCCAAAGGAGAATGAGCAATTACCTATTAATGAGATCTTTACTTAGATTTGCAATTTTCAAAAGTTATGAAGTGAAATTAAAAGATATAATAAATTCTCTCAAATTATCGTTATTTTTCAATGACCCATATTTGACAGTTCTTTTAATCTGGGCCATTTTATCCAAAATAAACCGAAGAAAAGTCCAAATTCGTTTTTATAAAAAGGAGTCTGTTCGATAGGAAATTTGAATTATAATCAATTGTCCTTTTATTTCTCCTTATCCAAAAAGTTGAAGTTGAATTGATTTATTTCAATATTTTTAGAAATATGGTTGCCACCAACTTTTGTTTTCAACATACCATTCTATTGTTTTCTTGAGTCCCTCAATAAGTTCAGTGCTAATTTTCCAGCCAATGGAGCTATGAATCTTTGTCACGTCTGGAACTCTCCTTCCAATATCCTCATAATTTTGTCCTATAGTTGAAAAAGTCTCTAGGAAATCTATTTGTTCGTTACTTCTTCCCATTTCGTTTAAGATCAACCCTGCAAGCTCAATTATTTTGGTTTCAACATTTGAGCCTATGTTAAAGGCATCGTTTTGTATGTTTTTATCTTTAATCAGATTGACAACTGCTTTTATTGCATCATCAATATATGTGAAACACCTAGTTTGCAATCCATTATCGTAAACTGGAAGTTTTTTCCCCATTATCAACGACGTAATCATCTTAGGGACTACATTAATTGGTTTTTGATATGGCCCATAGAGGTTAAAGAACCTAACAATTATGTTCCGAATACCATAGTTTTCGGCTTCTGCAAAAAGTAGATGTTCAGACAATGCCTTAGAAGTGCTGTAGACCCATCGTGCCTTTTTAGTTGTTCCCAGCACACGATCATCATCTTCCTTCCAAGGAATCAATGGATTCTTTCCAAAAATTTCTGAAGTACTGGCAAAGAGAGTTGTAAAATTATATTTCTTCGCCGCCTCAACAATATATCTTGTGCTTTCAAAATTTACATTTATTACGCTCATAGGGTTTTTTAAGTAATTCTTAACACCCACCACACCTGCAAGGTGATAAACTGTGTCAACATCCTTATTTATATGTTTAAGCAGTTCCTCTCTGTTTGTAACGTCACATCTTTCCCATTTTAACCCTGGAGCCTCAAAATCATTTGCTGGAGCAAAATCGAGTGCTGTCACCTCTTGGCCCTCTTGGGAGATTTTTTTAATCAAATTAAGGCCAACAAATCCAGCAGCACCAGTGATAATTACAGTCAATTATGCCCAACCCCAATAGCTACATACTTTACACCAAATTTAGCAACTTCACTTTCCTCGAAAAGATAACGTCCATCCACAATGAGTTTATTTTTCATAGGTTTTAGGATATCATTCTTCATATCTTTAAAGGTATTATGGGCTGCTACTATTGCAACTACATCAATTTGTGATAAAATTTCTATCAACTGTTCCGTGTTCTCTATGATAGTTACATTATGTAATTCTCCAAGATCTTGACGATTCACCAAGGGATCGTAACCAAATACTTTGAAGCCTGCTTTCTGCAAGTTCTCGTTTAGGTAAATAGATGGAGAATACCTCATATCTCCAGAATTTGTGTTAAATGATAGCCCAAGCATTAAAATTGAAGGGTTATTCTTATTTTCCATGTTCTCTTTTATTAAGTTATACATGTGTTCAGGCATTTGATCATTTACAGACCTAGAGGTAGTGGGGATCCTTAGATCTACACCCATCTTTCTGGAAAATGCATTTAGTATATGAGGATCTTTTGGCAAGCAACTTCCACCTACCCCTACACCTGGCATTAGAATATTTACATAACCTGAGCCTTTCTTCAAAGTATTCGCTGCTTTGATGACTTTTCTCGCGTCTGCACCAATCTTCTCTGCTACCAGGGCAATCTCATTTGCCATTGCAATATTCAAATCAATCCATAAGTTATCGGAGAGTTTGGTAAGTTCGGCTTCTTCCCAGGATATTCTTATAATCTGTTGATCCAGCTTTGACCATAATTTTTCAACTAATTTGAATGCATCATCGCTTCTTACACCAACAATTACTGGGTTTTCTTTCATATCCTTTAATGCATGGCCTTCTGCTAACCGTTCCGGGATTACTGAGAAATATACGTCATGGTCAATTAAAAATCCCTCCTCAATAAAAATAGGTGCAATATAATTTTTAAGGGTAAGCGGTGGGACAGTACTTCTAAGAATTACCAATGAACCTTTGTTGATTACCTTGGATAAGGATTTACAAGCAGAAATAAGGTATGTCAAATCAACCTCATAATCTTTATTTATGGGTGTGTTCACTGACATGATAAAGGTTTTGGAGGAAGATATTTCTTCATAATTGGTTGTGGCTGTTATTTTACCTGAATTAACCCCTTCCCTAATGATATCGTCAAGTCCTGGTTCATAAACCGGTGATCTACCATTATTGATAGAATTGATGCGTTGGGCATTAACATCGAGAAACGTAATGTTGTTGCCAAACTCCGATAAGATTGCACCTGTGCACAACCCAACATATCCCGCCCCGATAATTGTTATGTTATGATGTTCTGAAGTCTCCATTTAAAAGCTCTCCAAATTTGATTTTAGAATGGGAAGATGATTTAATTTAATATATTTTACACCTTTCAAATGAAATAGAGCTATTTCAGGCGAGAGTTACAAGTCTAGAAATTCATTTCTGCTTCCTTAAATTGCGGGAATTGAAGGTCTCGTTCAATAAGCTGTGGCATTTTGATGGGCCATGATATCCGTAGTTCCTCGTCATTCCATATTATGCCACGTTCATGATCCTTAGAATATTCGTTTGTAGCTTTGTACACTAAAATAGAATCCTCCAAGGCTAGGAAACCATGTGCGAATCCAGGTGGAATCCAAAATATTTCCTGATTATTAGCAGTCAAAATTTCTGAGACCCATTTTCCAAAGGTTTTCGAATCCTTTCTCATGTCGAGTGCAACATCGAATACTGCTCCCTGTATTACTCTGACAAGTTTTCCCTGTGCCATAGGTTCTAGCTGATAATGCAATCCTCTCAAAACACCTTTCTTCGAAAATGATTCATTATCCTGCTTAAATTCGTGGTCAATTCCATATTCTTTAAAACTGGATTCTTTGAAGGTCTCTTTGAAATAACCTCTCTCGTCCGAAAATGACCTGGGTGTGATAACCAGGACTTCATTTATCTCTGTGGTTCGAATATTGAAGGGCATTTATCTACTTCCTCCTGAATTTGTTCTGTCTCCACCATGGGATGATAGTGCCCTTACATTCTCTACAGGATCAAAGATATGGTTGGGCAGCAGATTCATTGCTCTCCTAATATCTAGAGAAGAGTCGTAAGGCCTCTGTGCCTTGAATTTCATTTCAGAAGCATCCATTCCTTTTACAAGGGTTCCATCCAAGTTAAACTGGTCAGCGATCATTTTGGCTAGGTCGATTCTGGAAGTTCTTTGGCCAGCAACGTTGAGAATACCATGAAGCCTAAGGTCTATTGCGTGCTTGATTCCTTCTGCAAGTTTCTTTGCACTAATTGGAGAGTAATAGCCCTCAATCACCGAAACGTCCTTTCCACTCATGAGACGCTCGAGAACAAATCTGGGGAAATTCCTCTTGTTTCCAAAAACCCCAGAAGTTCGCACTATCAAAGAATGGTCATAAGACATGGCAAATGCGTCACCCATCATCTTTGAGAATCCATAATAGTTAATTGGATTGGGAACGGATTCCTCACTATATTGCCCTTTTTCCCCATCGAAAACATAATCTGTTGAAACATGCACCAGATAGGAGTCAAGAATCGAGGCTGCCCTTACTATGTGCTTGACTCCCAGGGAATTAACCTTGTATGCATACTCATTCTCTTCTTCACATCTGTCAACTTCAACGAAAGCGGCAGAGTTTACAATTATATCTGGCTCCTCCTTCAGAATGGTTGATTCTGTCCCCGTTGGGTCTGTAAGATCGATCTTCAATTGATCTTTAGAATCTGGTGAATGATAAGACGCCTTGGAATCCGCAAAGAGTTTCACAAGCTCAGAACCAAGCTGTGATCCACCGCCTATGATTAGGATCTTTGTCACCTTAATAAACCCCCCTTATCGTTACTGACAAAATCATATGAAAACCTTAGAGCCTTCACCAATTATAAGTTTCGTTCCCGATGGCTTGGTATCGCTCTTTGCAACAATTGCGCCCTTTCCCAAAATGGAGTCAACCAGATTGGTATCCGCAACTGATACTTCGTCCAACAGCAGAGCATTTGCAACCTCGCTCTTTGAAATATTGCACCTATCGCCTACGGAAGAATATGGACCAATGTAAGAATCTGTTATTTTCACACCATCCCCTATGTAAACTGGGCCTCTGATAATGGAATTCTTCACAAAGGAATCTCGGCCAATATGAATTCTACCTTCCAGTGTGCTTCCCTCAGTTTTACCCAGGACATCCATTTCCAGATGCCTGTCAAGTAGGATGCTATTCGCTTCGAGAAGATCCTTGGGAGTACCAGTGTCCTTCCACCATCCCTCTATTTCTGTGAAATTGACTGTAACCCCTTCTTCTATCAGCGATTGTATGGCATCCGTAATCTCCAGTTCACCTCTCCAGCTCGGTTTCAGATTATCTATCTGCTTGAATATCTTGTTGTTGAACCTGTATACTCCAACCAGTGCGAGATCAGAAACAAACTCCGTTGGTTTCTCAATTAGTTTCACAACTTTTCCGCCGTCTATAATCGCCACACCAAAACGGTTTGGTTCCCTGACTCTGGAGAGCAAAATGGAGCAGTCGCTCTTTACCTCAATGAGTTTATCTAGCCCATCAAGGACCACATTGTCTCCCAGATAAACGATGAAATCATCATCGCCAACAAATTGCCTTGTCTGGTTTATTGCATGTGCCAGGCCAAGAGGCATGCCCTGATATATGTATGTGAATGCAGCACCAAAGTTGGAACCATCTCCATAATAATCTATGACCCTCTGAGGATTGTTTTCACCCAAAATAATGGCTATTTCTGTAATCCCTTTTGATACCAAGCTCTCTATTCCCCAGAGCGAAATGGGTTTACCGGCAATCTTTATGAGCTGCTTTGGACCCGTATGAGTCAAGGGCCTAAGTCTTGTTCCACTGCCTCCATGCAGGATTACTGCCTTCATTAGGATCACATATGACTTCGGACATATTATTTACTTACTCCAAAGGACACCTGATATGTTGAAGGAATATTGGAGACATGTAAAGAGAGATATCATGAATACCTACATATCAAATTACAGTAATGCCTGTAAAAAACCAACATAAGGTCATCTCAGTATGTTGCATAATGGAAACTTATCCTACTCAGGAGATTAATGTCGAGATAGAAGGTCTTGAATACTTCACCCCAGAAAGGCTCCTGGAGGCATTGGATAGGGAAACCCAGTTTTCTGTACCTGAGTTCAAAGATCCGCGCACTTTTCCAATTCTGTCTGATAACGATTTGCAGAATATGGCAAATTTTCACTTTCACCAAGCATTTACTACACCCTCAGGTACCATAATTAATGTAACAGCAGATGCAAAAGCAGGATGGGATAGAAAATCCCGCTTGATGGAAATCGCAGTATATAATGAAAACAAGCCATTGAAATACACCATAGTAACTCCAACGCCTGTACTTTTTAGTGAGAATCTTGTGAAGTGTCTAGGAAACCTTTTCAGTTCGGACCTGACGGATAGCTATAAGTTGGAGTTGGTTGTATCGGCTGGAGAGGATTTCAATTACTCCAGCGCTGTCAATCTTGGAATGTCAGAGTCAGTGGGAGACATTATTCTGCTGAATGACGACTGCTATGTTTCCAAAGGGACCATAAGGAGCATGAGGGAAAAATCTGAAGATTCCGGAAAGGTAGTTGGCTGCCAGCTCAGATTCCCTGATGGAAGCCTTCAGCACAACGGGGGTAAAGTTGTTAGCAATCCGGTTAAGGTCTTCATTGGGTTAGCCATCGGAAAAAGAGCTCCTTTTTTTGCAGCCAAATTCTTTTGGAATAACTGTGTTAAGAACCTCAGTAACTTAACAATATTCAATTCAAAATCATCTGCCTCGGATCAACTGGATTTTGTCACAGCTGCCCTGTGCGTGGTCCCCAGGAAGGTGTATGAAGCAATAGGTGGTTTTGATGAAAAATTCTACAACCAGTTTGATGATGTGGATTTCTGTTTCAGGGCCAGGAAACAAGGATTTGGGCTTATGATGAATTATGATTCGCCAGCCATTCATGAAGAGCACAAATCATTAGGTAAGCTGTATATTGATGGAAACCGAAATTATGAGCTATTTGCAAATAAGTGGTTTCCAAGGAAATCTACAAAGATGAAAATTATAAATTCACGCTTTATTAATAAAATACTGGAGGCTGTCCAACACGTTTTTTCCATATAAGGTCAAGAGTGGCATAGGTAACCTTCCGATCAGGATATGGAAAAAGTCTGGATTGAGGGATGCTCATAAAATTCACCAGATAAGAAAAGAACTGAAGCCTGTTCTTGGTGGTGCACCTATGGCAACAGAAGAATTTGAGAGGTTATTAAAACCTTTACATGAGATGATGGAAAAACACCAGGTGGAATTTACACAAACAAAAGAAAAATCTACCCAATGGGAAATAAACCTCGTTGACCTCACATTCATGGTTCCGCAAGGGATTAAATTCACCCTCGATTCGCTAGATCCTATGATCTTTTCTGAGACATTTGTTTACGACATACATTTTACAGGTTTTGATTTGCAGGATAAGGTAGTTATTGATGCCGGAGGTTTTGTTGGTGATACTGCCTTGTATTACGCGAAAATGGGGGCAATAGTTTACACTTTTGAGCCGGATCCAAATAATTATGAAAAATTGATCAGGAACCTAGAACTCAATAAAGAATTATCCAATAACATACATCCCATTAATGCTGCAATAGGTGTGGATGGCACTTTGGACTTTCCAATTGGCGGAGGCGGGGGCGGTTCAATGTTTACTAAAAATTTTGCTACATTTCAGGTAAAGTCAATGTCAATTGAACAGATTTTGAAGACATTTGATATCACAGACCCTTTTCTGCTTCATCTAGACATTAAGGGCGCTGAGGATCTGATCCTCGAAGACCCGGAACTGGAGAACTTTGAGCGTTTGCGTATGGAGTACTCCCCATATCTGAACGAAAAATCACCCAAGACCGATGACTATCCCGCCTGGCTCACTAAACGACTTAAAGATATAGGATTTGAGAAAGTAAGAATATTCAAGCATAATGATTTCCGAAAGCCATTAAGTGTCCATGGAACAGTTGACGCATCAAGAAGCTAGTTGATGTAATGATGCTTCTTCAAAAATGACACTCTAGATTATTGCACTCAAAGAGGTAGATCATTATTTTTCAATTATGCGTTTATAAATTTTATCCACTTTATCCTTCAAGTCGTTTACATCTCTGGCCATTTTAGGTATATTTTCTGCATAAATTGTCTCAAGTCGCTCCAATGATTCAAGCTTTTTCAGAAGGAAAATCTACCTTTTCTTTTAACTCAGACGAAGTCATTGCTGTAAGGGACACGGATGTATCAGAATCTCTTCCAATTTCGTCTGAATAAACTCCAAAATTGCGGGACCCAAGTATTTCAGTTGACCCAATTTCAAAGTCCCTGGCTGAGATGTACCTTGAAAAAATGTAATCCGACAATTTCATTCCACGTGCCATAGCCTTCTGACACTCATCCGGTTCAAGATCCTTTGAAAGGCCATTTGAAAAAATGATCCTCACACTAGCAATACTGCATATTGGGTAATCGAATGTTCTGAGCTTTTCAGTAACACGTGCCTCCAGCTCCGATGATATGCTAAGAGGAAACTTTCTCTTGAGCCCGCCGATGGTCAACCGTAAGTCCTGGAGCCTTCTGTACCTGTTTGCAGAAGTTATTTCGTCTTTAAGGACGTTGTGATCCATCATAAAACAGTTATGCTGATTTGAGAGAATAGCCTTTTTCTTTACCAATTGTACATATATTATTGAATCGCGAGTTAAAATCTGCCCCAAAATATAGGTCAAGGTATGGCAGATAAGATGAAGGAAATAGAATTAATATTTCATTGAAAAAAACTTCCCGTAGTGATTTTTGACGGAAGAAGTTCCTTCAAAATTGCTATTCCAACTTGCTTTGGTATTTTTGCTTATTACATACTCAATAGAAAAGATTTTAGATTCTTCTTTAACATGGAGAAACATTGGAAACCCGAGTAGAATCGACAGAACGGTCTGTTGAAAATCAAAAAACAAAAGCTCTGATTAAGAAAAGCAACATCTTTTCTTGGGTTTTTGTCTTTACTGCCACTTTAGTTTATTCTGTCGTCTGGTCATATATAGGAATTATCAAGCTTCTATCCCTAAACTCTTATGTTTTCGATCTGGGCATAAATTCGGAAAGAGGTTGGCTGATCCTGCACACAAATTTGGGTCTTCATGGCTATCTCACAACAGTCCTTAATTCAGGCATTGTGTTTCCACTATCACCCCTCACAGCTACTGGTAATTTTTTTGCAATGATCATTTTCCAGGCATTTTTAATCGCCAGTGTTGGGCCGCTGATTTACCTCATTGCTAGGGAGAAGGGTTTGAAGCCTCGAGAATCCTCGCTGATCACATTCGCATATTTCCTTTACTTCCCCGTGTATGGGATTATGTGGTTTGATTTCCACTACCAGGTATTCTTCATGCCCCTGTTCTTATTTGCTTATCTCCTTTACATCAGGAAAAACTATGTTTCTTCCGCTTTTCTATTCCTCCTGGCAGGTACAGTGAGGTATCCATACAGTATTTTCCCTATGGCCTTTGCCTTCATAGAACTCATTCTAATCATTCGGAACAAGCGATCTGCATATGACAGAAGGCGTTTTGCCTTAATGTCCCTGCTATTTTTAATTACGGCTATCTGGACCTTGTCAGGTTTTTTAATTTTTGGAGTGTCGAGCACAATTCCCCATAGTGGTATGTCGCCCTACACGATAACAGGCTCCGCTCCATGGTTAAGGGTTTATGTTATTCTTCTATTCCTAGCCCCATTACTGTTTCTCCCAGTTCTGAGGGTCAGGTGGATAATTCTGGTTTTGCCAGCATTCTTCCTATTCATCACTTCAAGCTACACCTGGTATTCATATCCGCATGTATTTCAGGGGCAGTATGTTGCTGGGGTTGTACCATTCCTTTTCCTTGGATTGATAGATTATTTCGCATCTTCTGGCAAAATAAACCATGAAGACAAAAGAGTGCGGCACAATCCTCTAAAAGCATTCAGGAAAATAACAAATTTGTCTCTAATAACCAGCGTTATTGTTTTCCTCATATTCCTCAATATTTTTTTCGCACCCTTTTCCCCTCTCAATGACCAGTTCGGGGACCAGTTCAACTTTCAGCAGAACACTTCTTACAATCCTCACCAGTATTCAGAATTGAGTTCCATGATAGGGATGATCCCATCGTCTGAGACTTATGTGCTCTACCAGAACAATATACCTGAAGTGTTTCCGCGATCACTCCCCCAGGGAGGTGCATTACTCATGGGTGGTTATCTTGGAAGTTTGGGCAATGTTTCGGTACAGGAGGCCATAAACAACTCCTGGTCTGTTTATTCCGGGAGCGTTCTTGTTTCTATGCCCATAAATTATGCCTTAGCTGATGCAGCTAATCCAAATTTCTATCTCAGGGGCAATAGTGTTTACTCCATAGTGCATGACATGTACTCCTCCGGGAAATACGGTATTCTTTCTGAGGGATACGGATTGATGTTGTTGGAACATGGGTACAAAGGGCCAATTCAGAATTACGTGCCTGAAAATTCTACAATTGCCGGCATCTATTTTTCAAAGAATATTGCTTCATTGTATTATGGGAATGGATCAAACGTTTCGAGCGTTTCTGGGACCTTTGAAAATTACAGCGGTCCGGCCTTATACATGATGCCCGGGCATTACAACATTACATTTTTTATTAATATCGCCCAAAGCCTTAACAGCACATCAGATTGGCCTGTGGATCTTAGTATTTATTCCGGCAACAATGTGTTGTATAGTGTAAAAGAAAACTTGTCAGCTGCGTTTTTAAACGCTAGCACTCTTACATTGAGTCTTACCGCCTCCATTAAGGGAATAGAAGGAAATGTCTGGTATTCTCTATTTACACCTGGTAAAGAGTTAAATATTAGCATCTCAAAGGTTGTCATAACACAACAAACAGCTTTCCAAACTTACGAGTCAATGTGATAACATCTCCTAGTCCAATAGCATCATCAAGTGGAATTCTCTGCCTTAAGAATCAATTGGGAAAAAATTTGACTGGATACAATCAAGATCATTGATTGGAGTCAATATGATTCAGCAAAATTTTTAGATTTATCGATAGTGTTGGAAGATATGAGGCTGTAACATCTCTTTTAATATAGTTACCTAAACTCCCCCAATTTAACCCATAGGTATCATGTCCTTGAAAAGGTCAGCAATCCTTTCAACCTTCTTTGGAACTGCTGCAAAGTATTCGGTACCGCTCTTTTCAACGATCCTCTCCATCTTTGACAGTTCAAAGATGACCTCGTTCACCGAGACCTTTCCAAGAAGGTTGTGATCCTTCAGCACCTTCAGTATCCTGAATCTTATTCTCAGAGCTAGGAAGACGATGAAGAAGAATCCCTTCACCTTATCATTGTCCCTGAGATATGTTTTGTCCGATTCGAGATCGCCCTTCATGGTGTCGAATACCTGTTCGACCTTCTCCCTTGACTTATACTGTTCGTATATGTCCGAGGGATTCCGGTCCAGGTCTGAGATGATTGCAAAAACCCCGAGACCATGCTTTTTCTCATCAAAATACTCCATGTCCTTCTTTGAAGAGGCAACATCCCTCAGTATGGATGATTCCTCCTCCGCCCTCATCATGGGGTCCTGGAACATGTAGATGTATCCGATTCTGGAGGATTTTCTGGAAGCCTGTATGGGCCTTCCGTTGTACACGAAGGCTGAACCGAATCTCACCCTATCCGGGACAAGGGTGGAATTCCTTCTCAAAGGAACAAGATAGTGCATCTTCAGCCTTCGCAGATACCATATCACATCCTCAGAAAACAGACCACGATCCATGATGAACCCAATATCCTGGTCAGCAAAACGGTCAATGAAATACCCCAGTGATTTGATGTCCTTTACCGATCCGTAGAACACGTCCACCGCAACAGGTATCCATGACTTCACGGAGAATGCCATTATTACAGTGACCTGGTTCTCATGTTCATGATCGGGGTTATAGCCCTTCTCCGCAAGCTTCAGGTTCTTGGAGTATGATATGATGGATGTCATATCGTAGAAGAGGAGTCCGCCCGGTTCCATGATCTTTTTGAACATCTCGTACAGATCAGGGAAGTGCTTCCCAAGATATCCCAGAATCCTTGACAGATCATCAGGATCCAGTTCTGTTTTCAATGTCCGGGATATGTAAAGCTTCTCATAGCGGGAAGAGACAAGCCTCAATGGCATTGGATCAATGGCCTTCACCATGGCCATTGCTGTGATCTGGTTCCGATAAGGATGTTTTTCCATTATGCTGTATATGTCCTGCATGAGATTCCAGACAAGCTGTGAATTGCCGTATTCATAGACCATTGATGAGGAGAATACCCTCCTGGGTTTCTTCTCCCTGAATGTCCCGTCCTCATCTATTGACCCGAACAGGGTAGTTTTCTTGACAGGTTTCTTTTTCTTCCTGTCCCACACACCCTTTGCAACATACAGGTAGTAATTCCCTCCTATCACCTTCAGTTCAAGTCTCTTTCCCTGTTCATTCTTCATTCGGAGGTACGTTTCTCTCACGGCATCAGGGACATTATCAATCATAGTCATATGTGTTAGTATATGTGTTAATAATATTTACATGTTTCCGTTGAGAATGCCTGAAACAAGTATTCCACAGAAAACCCGCGGAAGAAGGTGGAAAATGATATATTTCATTGAAACAGCCTAAAACAAAGGTTCAGGAAAGTAAAGAATATGTGTTAAGAGAGGAGAGTTCAGGTTAGTTAGATTTATCACTTTAAATTATATTTGACCATTCAGCATGATTCTCATATAGTATACTAGTTCAGTCAAATAGTTTAATATAAACTTACTTTTAGAATCGACAAGTTTTGAATGACCATTCAATCTATCATTAAACTTGAAAGGTATTTCCTCAATTGTGAGGTCATTGGATACCATTATGTATGGCAATAATTTGATTTTATTTTTAATGGTATCTAAATTTGATACATATTTTTTCCTAATTCCAAAATAACCAGAAGCTGGGTCTTTAATTCCTCTGTATTTGAATAACAGCATTCTAGTTAGCAAAGAAGCGACTCTACTTATGAAGCCCCTGACAGGATTCCACACTGACTCTCCACCCTTAATATACCTTGAGGCTATAATAAGATCTTTGCCTTTTTTTAGCGAATTAACAATGGTTGGAAGAAGTGTTACAGGATGTTGGCAATCACCATCCATAAAGATAAGCAGATCTCCCTTGGCAGATTTTGCTCCAACCAATTGAGCGTTGGCCAATCCATATCTTACATTTCTAGTAATTAACTCGATATTGAAAGGTTTGGAGGAGCTTATACTTTCCTTAATTTTCTGAATAGTTCCATCAGAACTGCCGTCGTCTACAAAAATGATTTCCAACAGTCGAAGACCAGTTTTATCACAGATGGAAGATATATCATTGACCAATGATGAGATGTGTTCTGCTTCATTTATGACAGCAATAACAATGCTCACCTCTTCATCATACACCTAGATCGG
>JAKBQK010000157.1 GCA_021835265.1 Thermoplasmata archaeon | reverse complement strand
CCTTATATTCAAAGATCAGAAGTATCTTTAAAAGTAGTTATTTTCTGAATGAAAATGGGCTGTGACTGTTTTCTCCAATTTATCCGGGCAATGCAATTCCTACTCAAATCCTTTAATTAGGGACACCGAAATTGATTTTTCTGCCTCGCACTCCAGAAATGGCCTTAATGTCCTGTTGAGTGTTCCCGAAAAATCAGATGGAACAAGAAAATCAAAAAATATCCCATCTTCTGATACAGCATATTTTGTGCCGATCATTGGGATCATGTTGTTCATGATAGCCAGGTTCAGATCTTTCACAATACTGTTTTTCTTCAGTTCCTCACTAAACCTGGCCTTATAAATAGTGGGATTTTCAAAATTAGAATTATATTCGGGATAAACGGTGATCTTCGGAATACCGTCAGTTGAATTATATTTTAGGAAAGCCTCCAGCCCTAAAGGAAGAGAACGAAAATCATTCAGGTTTTCAGGAGGAATTATCAAACGGTATCTTTTGAGGCGGTGCTCTTCGTTTATAGAGGGCATTTCGTCATGTGCAACATTTATTCCGGCAAATGATTGAGGGAAGATTTCCGCAAAATCAAATTTCAGCATGCGCATCATGAAATCTGAAATCTCATTTACATCAGGTTTTCTGAACAGGATTTGCTGAAAAAGGAATCCTTTTTTGAAGTACTGCACCTCCAGAACTGCTGAGTCAATAGCAAATATGAATCCTAAGTCAAAATATCTTCGAAACTCCTCTTCAGACGACTTTATCAGGTAATTGGAGCCCTCTTTTCTTACATTGGGTCTATTCAACATTATGGACCCCTCCTTTGTTATTACCTGTTTTTCCATAACGTAGGTGAAGATCAATTTATCAGGGCCAAAATAAGTTATCACAGGGAATCTGACTTCTCTTCTGGCAGTGAGTTTGAGGGCAGGAGACTTTACCTCGTATGCTATGGTACACCTCATGATCTCCGGGGATTGCTGTAATATATCCAATTCCTCAATCCTCTACCGGAAGATCATCAAAGCAGTTTGGGTCCGAGATTCCAAGTCTTTCAAAAGCAGATTCTCCATCACAGCAAAGGGCCATGCCTTTGTAGGATTGAACAAGAATACCCAGGAAGTTGTTCCTTCCATCTATGATGAATGATCCCTCGTCCCCATATGAGCAGAATTCTGACTCACTGGAAGCAACCAGGAACTGATCCACCATCAGAACTAGGTTTGGTTCTCTATAAATGAGAAATGAAACATCTGTGGCTATGACCCTTCCTTCTGTGTAACCAGTGACCTTTCCAGACTTCCTGACATTCATCCCTATTGTTGCTTTCCTGAATCCTGTTGGCCTCCCAATATCCTTAATTCTGGCTGTGCAGTTAACATGCCCGTATACCTGTGCAAGTGCCGCATCCACATAGTTTCTGCTTATTCCATTGGGGCGTATTGCGCTGTCAAGCTTCCCTATTATATTCAGTTTCCTGTTATTGTCTTCAGCTGAAGGCTGGGAAATTTCATCGTGTATCTTTGAACCTGGGGGTCCAAGTACTGAACTTGTGGAAACAATATATTTCCGATCATATTGCTTTACAATGCAGCCGAGTGTTCCGCTGGTATCAAAAGGTACGTTTCCTACAGAGATCCCTCCCTGAATTATGAAATTCTGCTCAGGGTTATTTTTTATGGGTTGCTTTGGCCTGATAAAATCAGATATTATTGGGTACAGGCTCATCCCTATTTCTGCTGCAGAAAATTCTCCTCTGAGGGGCTCAATCAGATCACGGTTGTCAATGAAAATGTACCAGAAAAATTCAGGGTTTTCGAAACCCAGTCCGAATCCATTGAAACCAGGGAAATTGGGCATAATTCTGTTCAATAGCTCCTTGGCTCTGTCTATCCTCTCATTTGCACAGGGAAGATCAAATTCATGACCTCCCATCAGACAGGATTCGCCCTCAATTTTCTTTTCACAGTTCCAGCAGTATGCCACTTGTAATCACATAATTCCAGTTTTGATTAATTAAATTCTGTCAGCAAGCTTGACGAAATTTTTCACATCTCCATACTCTATTGAAATGCAGTCCCAGTCTGAAAGGCGAAGATTCAATCTGCGATTGCTATTCTTTACGACCTCACCTATCAATGGTGATGTAACAAGCTTCAATGCACCTCCTCCGGTTTCAGAGCAGGGTGCTGCAACTGAATCTATTTCGTCGCCAAGTTCAGTGAGAAAAGGAAAAATCATAATTCTTCTTCCAACAACGAGAGCCTCTAATCCGCTGTCTATCTGTTTTGGGTCCCTCATTTTCACAATGGATGTTATCAAATATTATAAATGTTTCTGGTTTTGTAATATTTAAGTATTAACTATTCAACATTTTGTATACAAATGTAAATTGAATGTTAATCACTTGTATATTAATGATTGCTTTCGACTATTTAAGAAATTATATTAGCTTAAATTAATTGAATTACATTGTAAATGTTAATCATTATGTCTAATTAATTTTAAACTAATAGGCAAATAGTTTATGATATAATATAGTAATAGACACTATTTATAGTACTTTTAGTCTGTATTTTAATGAAACTACATCTTTTGAGTTGTCAGATTAAATCTATGATTCCAACAAGTAAAGTGAAGGTAAAATTGGGAGAGTAAATTTGTAGTTATAACTGATCTTAAAGATTTCGGTTTTTCATTATCATTATAGGTTTTTTGAAGAGGGCCTCAATTAAATAATACAAGGTTTTTGAAAAAAATAACTGCAAAATGCGAGGGATGGGATTTGAACCCACGAACTCCTACGAGACAGAATCTTAAGTCCTGCACAGTTGGCCAGGCTTTGTTACCCTCGCAATCAATCGGTTTATACTTCGGGAATATATTAAAAATGCTGAGATACAAGATACGATCGTAATGTTCATGTCATGACAAGTGAGTGAAGAAAATATCTGAATAACTGGCGTGTAAATCTTTCTTGTTATAGGTGTATATGCCTGTAACACAAATCTACATAGTATTATTTTGTGTTGCATGAGTAGTTTTTACTAATCCAGGTACATAAAAGTTTAAAGAGCGATTTTAAATCATTATTTTCATTATCTTCCTTGGTTTATTTCATGTTTTGACGTTCTAAACAAGAGAAATGAATTAATTGTTAACCTAGTTTTACTATTGGTGAATTAGTTTGACTATGAAATTGAAAGTTGGAAAAAAGGGCTATATAATTATACCTAAGACAATAATGGAGATAGTAGGAATTGAAGAAGGAGACGAATAAATATCTAATATAAATGACGGAATTACAATGAAACCCTCTAGAAAGTTTGACAGAGAATCATTCAGGTTAAAAGCAAAAAAAACACAAGCAGTCTATTGTTTCTTTGAAAGCAGCCAAAGCTCCAGAACTAGGAGAGACCAAAAAATACTCATTAGAGGATGAATTTTGACTGGCTTATTCATAGATACGAACTTCTTCATCTACATGAACACGCCTTCAAAGGTTCTTGACGAATTCATAGAGCACTATGAAAAAGAGCTTCCTAACTAAAGAACATCCATGAACTTAATTGTATTAGATGAGTTAATTTATATTTCCAAGAAGAAATATTCAATTCCCGGTGAGGTTTCGCTTGAATTTATAGATTCTATGATTCTTCCATTCACATCCATGCTCCCACTCGAAGAAGGCGATTATCAAGTTCCGAAAGAGATAATTCATTTCTGTCCAAAACCAAGTGATGCTTTAATTGCATCTTCTATGAGGCGGGAATCCCTAATTGATATTCTGAACGAAGACAACGATTTTGACAAGGTACCCGGAATAAGAAGAAGATGGGTTGAATTATAAATCTATATTATCACAATAAATCCAAGCATATGATATTATGGCATATGCCTCATTTTCTAGCCAACAGGAGTTTAAGGCATTTTCATCGTCACGTTGCTCTGTTTCTTAGCTCTTAATAGATCAAAACGCTGACATCTCTTGAAGGAATCGCATAGTTCCAAAGTTCAGCTTCCAGCCTAATATTCAGTGGTATAAAATTGAGGTTCATAATAGAAGTACTCCTTTACAAAATCCATTAAACAGAATGCATCTGAAAGATCATATATCTTAAGCAAAATTCAGTTGTAATTTTTATCATACTTTCACCGAGCTCTATTGCAATCCCAAAATAAAACGAGCATCATCCCCACTATATCATCTACTTTCTAACTATAGATAAGCCATACTCATTTCCATTTTTTATTCCAAAAAAGAATTAACTATTAATTGTCTGTCCACTTCTATCTTTTTATATAACCCCGGAATCGGTATCAATGATTCCTCAGGGTGGCATGCCCGATAAAGGTGAACTTGTAGGTTTTGAATTAGAAGAAGAACCAAAGTGGATAACCGTGAAGCTGGAGGACGGGTCTGTTATACAGATTAAAATGGAAATAGTGGCGATAATGAAGGGCGGAAACGATCCTAATACTGGGCTCCCGCTTTATATGGTGCAGGCTACAAACATAATCCGGATGAACAAGGTACCAAAGGAACTGATCCGGAAAGGGCAGCCTTACGATGAGAATAAGGGTCAATCTCTCTACAGATGACCTATTTCCTCGATCTTTGATAGATTGCGGACTAAAACAAGAAGGGCCGTCCTTTAAATCAATTAACTGCTCCTTCCTTTGGAATCGCATTTAAATCGCTGGAAAAGTAAATTAAACCGGGAGTTATAGGAGACTGTGGACGAGATTGACTGGAAGATCATCCAGAATCTGAGAATGAATTCCAGAATATCGAATTCTGAGCTCGGACGAAGGCTGAATCTTTCTGAGGGGGCAATTCGCAAGAGAATCAAGATCCTCCAGGAAAACAACATTATTAAGCAGTTTACAATAGTTTCAAAAAACGACGGCATAGAAGCCATAGTGTTTGTTAGAATAGACCCAAAAAAGAGTCAATATATTAAGGAATACTTCCTCAGAAGATTCGAGGAGATATATGAATTTTCAGGCAAATTCGATATAGCGCTTCACTTCCATTGCAAATCAATGGAAGAGCTGAACGAGAAAGTCGATAGTCTTAGAGAAATAGATGGTGTCCGCAGCACAGATACGCTGATTAGGATGAGTTAGCCATTTTACATTAACTTTCACACAAAACAAAATTCCTTTAGAGAATATTGGGGATATAATATCTATCCACCATAAATTAGAGAGTAATTGTTAAATAGTAAAGTCCAATTGGAAAATAAGGGATTACAATGGCTGAAGAAAACATTATCTTCGTTGGCAAAAAACCTACTATGAATTACGTACTGGCTGTTGTGACACAGTTCAACAGCAACGTTGACAG
>JAKBQK010000126.1 GCA_021835265.1 Thermoplasmata archaeon | reverse complement strand
CCATCAATCGATTATGACTTCACAAAAATCCACTATTACGACATAAACGGCTTCTCAAAGACTATCTGGATAAGGCTGTAAGACTTTATCATACTGCAATTGGCAAAAGCGAATGCCAGTAAGATAACTAAGTACCAATTGACGCTGAAATGTACATCCTGAAATACTTTGTAGAACCCATCGGCAAAGCGATTGCAAGGAAAGTGGAATATATTAACCACTAGAGATTTGATAAAAATATGCTGCAAAAAATAAAGCAAATTCAGAATTAAAGGGTTAAACTAGAATACTTTCACATTTTTCCTCTTAATAAAAATTCCTTCATTTACTATTTATTTTTCCTACGTAGTACAGAATAAGAAATTCCTGCGATTAACGCAACAATCACTATTCCCGCCACAATTTCTAGGTCAAAGTTATTCAATACTGGTAGTCCACTAGGTGACACAGTAGCGGGAGATAAGTCCCACAACAGCACCGGGTCTCCATTAAGACCTCTCACTAAAAGGATTATAGTATAGCCCGATACGCTTGACGAAACAGCGACTGTGTAATTTGTGTAAGCAGAGCCATTTACATAAAGTTTGGAATTCAGAATACTGCTAATGCTATAGTTTTCAATATTTAGGTAAGGAATTTCTATTATCAAAGTTCCATTCCTGGTCGCATTGAAATTTAATGATATGTTTCCTGTTCCTTCCCTTAGGTTTGAAACAGTAGTATTGTAACCCTTGGCGGTAATATTGCCTAAATTGACTACAGAAGTTGGTGAAACCTCCCTAAACAGACTCAGATTTTGATTTGTCAAGTTAGTGTTTAGAATTATTTTTTGACTTAACGGGAAATAACCAGAATCAGACGCGGACAAAATGTATGAACCCGCCGGTAATGAAATACTGTAATAGCCGGTTGAATTAACATCTGCTGAATACTGCCCAACAAACACACTAGAATTTACTGGATTTATATGCCCAGAAATAGTGTAAGTACTGTTCTTTGATGCAACAAGCGAAATATTAAGATAAACTATACCTGAGGTTGACCCCATTAGATATTCTTTCAGATAAGGCAAATATCCATTGGCGGTTACTGAAACAAACGCCATTTTGTTTGCCCCTGGGCTTATGTATGCCGATGCATTTCCTGATGAAACGTTTAGATTGATACCATCGAGTTCTACTTTAGCCTTGTTTGGTGTTACATTGAGAATAAAAGTGTATCCAGAACTGGACATCGGAATATTGGTTGAACTTATAGTCTCGATAAAGTTTCCTTTTCCTAACTGATATTCCAGCAATACTCCAGAATATTGATCGTAGAATAAATTGAGTTCCCCATTAGACACTAAGGTTGAGTTGGAATACTCATAGTTTGCAGTTATTTCATCAGCTAGGAATTTACCAATGGGAGTATTCAGAAAAATTCCAGATTGCAGAGAAATATTTACCAAACGAAGATTGCTATGGGGATTTTCCATTTGACTTATGATGAATCTTGCATAAGTGATATTACCCTGATGCAGTCCATACAAAGTTTCATTCTCTAAAATTAAAAGTACTGGACTTTGAGAGGAAAATGGCCAGACTTCATCTGCCCCGATGTCTCTTGCTGTTTGATAAAAGTGCAAAGATCCAATATTCTTCGCAAAAGTTGCAATGAAATTACCTTCAGAAAAATTCAGAGAATTGATGTAGATTGAAGAAGAACCATACTCAGTTACGTTTTGAACTTGCTGGACCAGGGTATAATTCACGTATGCTCCCTTGAATGTCCAGGCATTCACTGGACCCATTAGATAGTTTATATCTATTGTAACATTTTTTCCAGCTACTATTAATGTGCCATTTGAAGGTGATGGGTATAGATAAGACAACCCTGTATTGAAAGATGCCACAGAAAAGGCATAATCTCCGTTAGGTTCAGTGAAATTGATGTAGTTTTTAAAGTTAAACTGAATATTGCCACTTAGGTTTACGCCCCAGATTGTATCAGGTGGTAATCCGTCTTCCGTAAAATTCACTTTATATGTTTTAGGAACCAGGCTGAATCTTTCAGGATGTCCATTACTATTATTAAAAATTACAAAATTCCTGCTATTACTGCTAAATGAATTGGTAGATTGATGAGGAATAGAAGCAAAAGTTAGGGCAAGCAAAAATATTATAATGAAAACTATGTATCTTCTTCCCATTAAATGCATTAGTTTATAATCTATTAGAAGTATATTAGTATTTCCAAAAAAATCTAAATTATAACATCTGACAATTAAGAAAGGTTTTCCCAAGACCATCCATTTGTCGGTCATTCTGTTGATTAACTGTTGATTTGAGACCGGACTTCTAATTACACTCTATGAAAATCGGGAGGTTATGGTAACTCCTCGGTTAACTATCCAGACTGGGTTTTGAAGTACAAGAAGAATGGAAAGCTTGTGCAGAAGAAGAAAGATGATCTCTATCATCAGTATAGTGTACACAGTCTATGGAAAAAAAGAAGAAAAGGGCACAGCTCATAACATATGAGTTTCTGGGAAAGATCACTCCAGATGGTTTTGTTGAGCCAAAGGTCAAGAGGATGATGCACAGCTAAGACCAGGTATCATTGAAAGAATACGGTGCATCCTTCCTTCTGCAGCATATCTCACAGGATATTTTCAAAGAACTGAAGACGAACTTCCGGGAATGGAAGGAGACATTTGTTTTCTCAGTGACGAGGCTCTATCAATGCGCACCAATAAAGAGTGTCTCATTCCTCTATCCCACATCCTATCTATCGGAAACGGTGAAGTATGCCCATGTCTCACCGGATTCCCTTGGCGACATGCTGCTCAGGATCGGTATGGACAGGCAATCCATGCTGCATTCATGAAATCCATAATGAAGGATGACCGTTATCTTGCTGTGGGTCCCACTCATGTTCTGAGCATGAGTGATGGGGGCCTATCAGCAACACTTGGGCACAACAGCATGGAGGAATATCTGCCCCAGGTCCAAGTTCTCGTCTTGTTCTACATGTACCGCAATCCAACGGCATAAGTCCACATAATGCCCGGAGCAATCAACAGTGTAGCATCGCTGAAAACATCCATTGAGGACTCCGGTGTGAATAGAATCGTTTTGGATGCATATACCGGATTTTATTCCTCATCCAATATACGGGATCTGGTTCCCTGGAAAATACACTACATAATACCGCTGAGAATGAACTCAAAACTAATAGATTACAGCACTGGAGATGAAAGGCACTTCATGTACGAGGATCATCCCATATCCTACCGCAAAAACTCACATGGAGGTAATACACTATACATATTCATGAATGATTTTCTGAAAGCCGAGGAGCAGAAAGATCTCCTCAGGCGAAATGAAAAGGTATCTGCATCCGCTCTTCCGAAGGCAAGGGAGAGGATGGGCACAATATCTGTCACCAATAACCTGCATGTGTCTGGGGAGATGGTGTATGAAATGCTGAAATCCAGATCTGAAATAGAGCAGTCATATGACACATTCAAGAACACCATTCATGCAGATCGAACATATACGAAAGATGATTTTCAGCTGTAGGAATGGATATTCGTCAATTTCATTGCACTGATGATGCATTACAGAATTTATTCAATGCTGAAATCTCATGGTATGCTGAGGAAATATTCCCCGAAGGATGTAATGGCTCACATGGAAAGGATAAGCATGCTGAGGATCGGGGAGCAGTGGAAGACATAAGGGATACTAAAGAAATCGAAAGATGATATCGGACACCTAGGCATACATGTTATGTAAAGTGACAGGAGTTGGAGATTAAGTGGATACTAGACGATCCCCCACAAGTAAAACCCCTCTTTCCAACCTGAATTGGAAAGATTGCCAATTCCATAACGCAAAAAACGTAAGTAATGGCCAGATATTGTTAAGTTAGGTTTCAATGGTGAACCTGAAAAACAATTCTGAAATAAATGATCTAATATATGATATAATCTCAAATCCTGTCAGGAGAGAGATAATTGTATTTCTCTATGAAAATAAGCCGGCCTCATTCACTGAAATCATGGAGTTCACAGGTCAAAACACAGGATCACTTAGCTTTCATCTGAAAAAAATGGAGTATGTGCTGATGCGTGACGATAATCAGCGGTACCTTTTAAACGAAGAAGGTATGCGCGCCTTTTCAATGATGAATTTTAACCAAAAAGATGAAAAAAATGGTTATCCTATAAAGAATGGTGACTTTCTTGTCAACTTAAAGAGGGATGAGCTGCTTATCATCTCTAGCAACTCTGTCAAACCCCTTGGACGGAATTTCAAGTTGGGAGGGTTAAACAAGAGTAGTACTCATAACATCTCTGTCGCTCTTACCTCGGAGCGACTTATCTTTTCTGGCTGGAGATTCTTTTCATCAGAGGAAATCCCTCTTTCAAATGTTAAATTGGTTACCGTTAGGAGAGGGATTCCGTTATTGAATGGCAGTATTGAGGGGGAATTTATTGAAATAACATACTCAAACTTAAATGGCAATCTTCAAAAGATCAGATTCCTCCCTCCAAATGTGTCTCTCTGGATTACAGAACTTAAGAAGAATATCAAGGATTAATGTCCAATGATACTTTTTGGCTCAGAGATGGATTATCATAACTAACATGTAGGTACCGATTATATTATTATAAGGATAGGTAGACATCCGATTATTCAATTAAGTGGATACCGAGAACGGGCAAAGCATTGTATTTTCAGGGCTGGTTTTCTCTGACCCTAGTAATGCGTAGGTCTTCAATTGAAAACCTCTTCTACTTTCTTGACCTCCAAACCCAGTTTCTTGGCTTCTCGATACATTTCTTTATCGTCGGTCAACAAAGCCATCTGATGAAATTTGCTGTAGAAAACATACGATGCATCATAAAAAGTGAGTCCGGTTGATAGTGAAAGTTTCATTATTTCTGTGATATCCAAAGTGTTAAGTCTAATCACTCTGATATTGGCAATTACTTTCTGGATTTCTTTTGTCAAATCCAATATGACCTCTCTTTCGAGTCCCCTTATATGACCATCATTTCCTTTTGTTAGTATACTACCAATCTCGAAACAAGTCAGGTCCAGCACAGAAGATTCTTTTAGAATTTTATGCACATTTTCTTCTGAATCCAAGAAGAATAGGGAGAAGAGTGAACTTGAATCCAAAACATAACTCAAAACCACCCCTATCACCTTTGATTCCGGTCTTCTCTTAAATCCGCAAGAATTTGGTTACGATCAACGTTCTTTAGCATTCTGTGTATCTTAGAAATACTTTCTAAGAATTCTTTATCATTTCTTCTCTCGATCTCATTCTTCAATGACTCCCTCATTACCTCCGAGTAA
>JAKBQK010000528.1 GCA_021835265.1 Thermoplasmata archaeon | reverse complement strand
GGCTATTTCTGTTATGAACATCACAGGATTCTTATATAGCTTCCGGGGATCAAATTCCTTAAGAGCATTTATAACTGCTTCAGCGTAACTGTTCATAAAACACCTCTAATAATAAGGGAAAACGTTCGTCCCCAGCTCAATAGCGGTCCAACTGCAAGAATTGGGAAGAAAGAAAGTAATCCTAAAAGCAACATGGTGAAAAACAGCATCATACCAAACCAGAATGACCCAATATCAAACGTCCTTCCATACAGCACTTTCGGTTTTTTAGATGCAAAGGACTGAGCTATTACAAGCTGAAAAGCCATAATTGGGAATCTCCCCATTAGCATAATTATACCATCTATTATGTTAAAAAATGCAGTATTGGTAGCAAATCCACCTACCTCGGATCCATTATTTGAAGCAGCTGAGGCAAATTCATAAAGAAGCTGCGTTATTTGATCCGGTCTTGTGTTTACAAAGGAACTCATCAATATGGGTGACAAAAGCAGTACTATCCCCAATGGTACAATAATAATTAGTGGATGGGTGATAAGACTGTAAGTTGAATACTTCATTTCCTTCGCACTAACTTTGAGACTCATAATTTCTGGAAGTTTTCCTACCATTAGGGAAACTATGAACACTGTAAAAATAACGTACGAAAAAATATTCAAGATGCCCGTTCCAACTCCTCCAAGGGGATCGTTGAGGAGAAGAGGAAACAATATACCCAGAATACCAGCAGGTGTATAATCAATAAGAGCAGAATTAGCAGCACCCGTAGATGTAAGCGTAGCTCCTGTCGAAAATATGGAACTCTGGGAAATTCCAATGGCAGTTTCCTTTCCTATGAAGTTGCCTCCATAGTTAAATCCGAGATTGGCCATTGCTGGAATTCCTGATATTTCTCCAAAGAAAGTCAGTAAGGCACTGAATATGAACAATGCAACTATAACTCCATATATTACTCTTCCAAATTTTCTATTATTAAGTGCCTGACCCAGAGCAAATATTGAGCCAATTGGGATGATCGTAAATGAGACAACTTCAATTAGGTTGGAGATCCAATCTGGATTTTCAAATGGATACCCTGCATTGGCCCCGTAAAAACCTCCTCCGTTTGTTCCAATGTTTTTAACACCTTCTAAAGAGGCTACAGGTCCAATCGGTATATTCACCGTCATCTTTCCGAAAAATGGGTGGATTATGATGCTTGAATAGGTGGTGTCTGGAACTCCAACTATTATTAGTAATACGGTGGCAAGGAGTGAGAGTGGTAGGATTAAATCAAATATGGCGACTAAAAAGTCATGAAAGAAATTTCCAAGTTTTTTATCGTCATTCATGATTCCCCTGACGAAGGCCATTGAAGCTGCAAATCCTGTACCTGCAGAAAGAAACATCAGGCCAATTATAACCACAGTTAAATCCAAATATGTGAGTGTGGTTGGTGATGAGTAATGCTGCAGATTTGTATTCGTAAGAAAGCTTATAATCGTATTAAAGGTAAGACTTGGGGACATGACATCCTGACCAGGGGCTTTAAAAAAGTACCCCTGAAAAATTAAAAAAAGAAATGAAATAGTTCCTGCAACAAAATTAAAAATTATAAGTGATATAAAGTAACCCTTAAAGGAATATGTCTTGTTTCTATCTACACCTGCTACCTTTTCAATGAAACCTATAATCGGATCAGTATACTTCCGCAGTTTTGTATTTTCTCCTGTATAGAGTTTCTTGATATATGGTGCAATCATATAACCAAAGAAGCTTATGATTATGAGGTAGAGGGCAATAATTATAACACCCGAAACTATTCTATTATTAACAAAAAATGCCGACCAGAAATTTCCAGTCGCTGTAATGCCAGTACTCATATTTTCTCAGCTCGAATTATACTATAGAGCAAATATGCACAGCTAATCGCAACGACCAAAATAGGCACAATCAACCACTCTGTCTCTATGTACATTTCTATCTTCAATTAACGGGCTTATAATAAGTTTTTCAGAAAAACTTATGTAGTTAAATTGTAAAAACTGCAACTTAAAATTTGGGAATATTAACTATGGGCTTCAATATATATTATAAAGGTTTTACATTTTATAATCAACATTGTTTATTGTTGAGATAAAAATCAAAACCATCTTTTAAACCCCTGTTTAGGTCAAATCAAATCGTTGGTGCATATGGAAAAAAGAAAAATGTTCAATGGTAATATTTTAAAAATAAGGAATAGGGCCTTCAAGGATTCACTTTATAAACTAACCTCTAACCTACCTATTACAGAAAAAGAAAATACAATAATGTTTGACAAAAATTCTAAAAGTCATAGCTTCAGTTAAGGAAGTTACTCCTTTAGAGCAAATCTAAATTATCCCGGGACTCTACACCAAACAGTTTTTTAAATTCAAATATTTTAATTGCATCTTTAAATTTTAATTTGTTCAGGCTATCTTCTTTCCCATATAATAAGAATATCTTTCATATCCAAGTTTCATGAAATATTCCCTCACACCAACTCCACTTATAACCAGAATTTTTGATTCATTGAACTCTTCCCTGGTTATTCTTTCGGCTTCCTGAACCAGAGACTTCCCTAAACCTTTGTGCTGATAGTTGGAATTCTCGTGAGTGCCAATGGGAACAATATTTCCCACTACCCTAAGTTCACGTATCATACCTGTATTTTTGGTCTCATCAAGAAATGAGTCGTCCTTAATATGTCTCAGTCTGAGATACCCTGCAATGTCTTGCTTGCTATCCTCAATAGAAAGGAATATTTCTTTGGAATTACCGGCATCGTAATCTATCCTTTTCATTGAAAGTTCAAGACCTTTTTCAGAAATGAATCCCACTTCTCTGCCCCTAATCTCCATGCTTTTTACATTATTCTCTTTCAACTTCCTATCTACTATATTTCTGAGGTCGCTCCTCATAACTCCTGCATCAATGAATTTTACCGGTATATCTCTTTGCATTCTTTGAACTCTTATCCATGGTGGCATTTCCTTCATAAAATTAAAAATGAGTTCTGCAGCCTCTTCTGTTTCCATTGGTTTATATTCTCCATTTTTCCACATGTTGTAAAGTTTTGTTCCCTTAACAACCAGCGTTGGATATATTTTGAACATATCTGGTTTGAAATCACCTTCACCAATTATCTTTCTGAAGCTATTCAAATCATCTTCATAACTTGAACCATACATGCCAGGCATAAGATGATATACTATCTTTAGGCCAGCATCCCGTGAGAGTTTTGTTGATTGAATTATCTCACTGACTCCGTGTCCTCTATGATTAACCTTCAGCACTTCTTCATTTATTATCTGGACACCCAATTCTACCTTTGTTGTCCCATATGAAAGGGCCAATCTTATATCCTTTTCAAGAAACCAATCTGGTTTAGTCTCCACAGTTAAACCAATGCATCTCCTTTTGGCTTTTTCATTGAATTTAATACTTTCTTCAAGGGTTTGTGACTGGAATCCGTTCATTCCATCAAAGCATCCCTTTACGAAATACTCCTGGTATTCCTTTGATCTTGCTGTGAAAGTTCCACCCATTACAATAAGATCAACCTTGCTGGTATCATGCCCTATGGTTTCAAGTTGCTTCAGTCTGCCAAACGTGATGCTGAAAGGATCATAATTGTTCATTCTGCCTCTTAGTGCCGATGGTTCATAACCTGTATACGCCTGTGGAGAATTATTCTCCATTCCACCAGGGCAGAAGATGCATCTTCCATGAGGGCAGATCTCTGGAGAAGTCATTGCTGCTACAACTGCCACCCCTGAAATGGTTCTGGTTGGTTTCAGTCGTAAGAGATTTAAGTAATCTCCTTTCGCATAGCCTGAATTTAGAATTTCTGAATTAGATGGAACATGGTCTAGACCATATTTTTTAGAAAGCTTAACCTTCTGGTGCTGCAGGTCATCTCTGGTTTTTATTTCACCACTATCTATCTTCCCCAGAATGTCTTCGTAAATATTCATGTCTCAAAGAGATATAACAGAAAGGGATTTAAATTATTTTTATTAAAAATTGACTAAAATGATTCTATTTTTAATCCCTTATCTCCTTCTCAGCAAGATAGGCTGTTAGAAGCAATAGTCCAAGTGCAAGAATCGCCAGAGCACCAAGCCACTGTCCAACCTGAATCCACTGGGACCCTGTTAAATTACCATTTATAATAACCATTCTCATCGCCTCGGCAGACCATGAGACAGGGTTATAAGCAGCTACGCTTGAGAGCCAGGAAGCCATCATCGATGATGAGAACATTGCATAGCTAACGAACAGAAGTGGTAGGTTTACAAGGTTTACTATTCCAAATATTGAATTCATGTTGGTCATTCTGATAGCAATAACACTGAATATGGATGAGAAGATGAATGATACAAGGATTATGGCTGCAATAATAACGAGGGCGTCGAGAACTGTGAATCCATGCACAAATTTCAAGCCATTTGGTATTACGAGAGCTGCTAAAATTAAGATCAGTGCCTGAGGCATTACCCTTATTGTCGATGACAGAATCTTAGAGAAAACGATGGAACTTCTTCTAATTGGTGAAGAGAGAAATCTGCCCATCGGTCCTAATCTTCGGTCAAATATGATATTTGTTCCTGCGAACATAGCGGTAAAAAGTGAAGAAATTGTCAGTACACCTCCCACTATATATGTGATATAATTTGGGGCCCCACCAAGAATAAGTTCGCTTGCACCCGGGAAGAATTTAGTTATATCAAACGCACTGCCGAAAAGTGCAATCCAGAAGAATGGCTGTAATAGACCGGTAATAAAGAAGACGGGATTTCTGTACCACTTCTTTAATTCTCTAACTGTTAATGGTCCAAGCCCACTCATTTTCTCAGCCTCCTCATATTCATCATCATCTTTCGTGCATCTTCAGGGTCTTCCTTTCTTATGTCTTTCCCAGTGTATTCAAGGAAAACCTCATCAAGTGTCGGCTTTTGAACCGTTAGTTTCATTGTAGACAACTTGTTGGAAGATATGAAATTTATTATATCTGGAAGCGAATCATCTGAATTTGCTACTTTAATTCTTACAGTATTTATCCCAGAATCTGATGTATCAATAACACCGGGTATTGTCTTCATCTTCTCAGCCTCTTCTTTTTCCTTGAATGTTATAGTTACGATATCTCCATTGAGCGAAGACTTGAGTTCTGCTGGAGAACCCGTGACGAGAACCTTACCGTGATCAATTATAGAAACTCTGTCAGCAAGGGCATCAATTTCCTCCAGATAGTGAGATGTAAGAATTATGGTTACGTCCATTTCTTTCTGAATTTGCCTTACATAATCCCACATCTGTGTCCTTGTCTGGATATCAAGACCCAGTGTTGGTTCGTCGA
>JAKBQK010000531.1 GCA_021835265.1 Thermoplasmata archaeon | reverse complement strand
TATTTTAAATAGCAATACTAGATAATTTAATTTTGTTCTGAGTTTGACGTTTATTTGTACTACACTTTTACCTTTGTGTAAATGGCAAGTGAATTCTGTCCAATTATGGCAAACGAAAAGTATCCAGTTTTGGCAATCGAAAAATGGCCAGTCCCGTATGCAGAGTCTGGGTGCAGTGGGTTGCTTGAACAGGAGGGATGGTACATGATAAAGAGCATGAAGGATCAGGGGCTTTCCATCAGTGAGATTTCAAGGAGACTGGGGATAAGCAGGACAACTGTAAGGAAATATCTCAGATCAGGAAAGTTTCCACAATATCAAAGGATCCCTGCAGGATCCATGATCAAACCGTATATTCCTCTCATGAGGGAGATGATTGATGTGCACAATCTCTCTGCAGTGAGGATATACGAGGTGCTGAAGAAGAAAGGATTCCAGGGATCATATTCCCTTGTGAAGCAGTACAGCAGGCCCATGAGAAATGACAGGAAGATCCTAGCAGTCTACAGGTATGAAACAGATCCCGGAAAGCAGTCTCAGGTGGACTTCGGAGAGTTGGGATACATCGATATTGATGGGAAAAGGAGAAAACTGTATGCCTTCAGCATGATCCTTGGATACTCCAGGGTGAGGTATGCAGAATTCACCACTGATATCAGCACACGAAATGTGATCCGCATGCACCTCAATGCCTTTCACTTCTTTGGTGGATACACAGATACAATCCTTTATGACAACATGAAACAGATCGTCCTTGAACGCAAGCTCAAAGCTTCAGAGTCCAGGTTCAACGGAGAGTTCATGAGCTTCTCCCAGTATTATGGTATAATTGTAAGACTCTGTTATCCCTACCGTGCACAGACTAGGGGAAAGATCGAGAATACCATCAAATATCTCAGGTACAACTTCTGGCCAGGCAGATCCTTTGAGTCCATCCCAGACATCAATGCACAATGTCAGGAATGGCTTCTGAAGGTCAATTCCCAGATCCATGGCACCACCCATGAAATACCTTATGAACGAGCGAAGAAGGAACAGCTCAATCCCATGGATTCAGTGCAGGACTATTCCATCAGGATAGAGGAGATAAGGAAAATATCCAGGGACTGCTATGTTTCCTACAGGGGGTACAGATATTCAGTTCCATGGATACACGCAGGCAGAATGGCATAGATCATAGAATCGTCAACCCTGAAGATACAGATTGATTCTCAGATCGTGGCAGAACATGATATTCTCCCCGGATCCGGAAGAATATCAAGGAGGAAAGAGCATTTTGAAGGACTCCTCAAAGCGATCGGGGAACAGAATATGGAGAATTTCCAGACAAGGGTGGAGAAGCGTGATCTGTCAGAATATGAGGAGGTCATTTAATGGATTCTTATGAAAGGGTGCATGAAAGTTTGATCTCTCTTGGAATGGACACCATTGAACACACCATTGACAATTATCTGGAGAATGCCAGGGACAAAAGCATCATGGAGATCCTGGATCATCTCCTCTCTGAAGAGGTGAAGAGCAAGCTCTCCAAAAGATATGATACAAAGCTGAAGTATGCAGGTTTTCCCTTCAGAAAAACCATGGATGAGTTCGATTTCCTGTTCCAGAAATCCATCGACAGGTCAGTCATAGATGATCTCATGACACTCAGATTCATGCATAATAAAGAGAATGTGGTATTCCTTGGACCTCCAGGAGTAGGGAAGACACATCTTTCGGTTGCATTGGAATAAGGGCTCTCCAATCCGACGTTTCCACGTATTACACATCTGCAGTGAAGCTGGTGCAGTCTCTCAGGAAGGAATACCAGAGAGACAGGGTTAACATCCTCCTCAGAAGCTATTCAAAGTACAGGATCATGATAGTGGATGAGATTGGTTATCTGCCATTGAACCGTGAGGAATCGAATCTCCTATTCCAGTTTGTCTCGCACAGGTATGAGAAATCATCCACGATCTTCACATCCAACAAGTCTTTTTCAGAATGGGGTGAGATCATGAGAGATCAGGTGGTGGCATCAGCCATCCTGGACAGGATTTTACATCATTGCACAGTGTTGAACATCAAGGGTGAGTCTTACAGGCTCAAAGATCGGCGGAAGGGCAATCCTCCGCCTTACAGGGAGAAGTGAAAAAAAATGGAAAACATAAATATGGGTGGACAGATTTCATTTGCCGATTTTGGACAATATTCATCTGGCGTTTACATGTGTTTATTTCCACATTTTTTTAAAAGTTTCTTTTATTTAAATCATTCCCCTAGTGAAAAATATAAAATTTCGAATAACATGTTACCCATTGTAAACAACAGAAAACGATACAGAGGGATGTTAAATAACAGTGCGACTTCTTAAATGCATTAGGTTGTTATATGTACTTCAGTTTGATGTTCATGTTGAAAGGTGCACCAGTTTTAGGAAAGCAGATGATCCCTTTGAAAGAAAGTTTTTTAGAATGAAAGTTGCTATATAAAAACCTTTTCCCTCCTTAATGAAATAAAAGAGATACAGTTTTGATAATGAATCAAAAAAATATTTCTCATTCGCGAAATCGCAATACTTTTGCAGGATTTCCTGCAACGATAGAATTTGGCGGTACGTTTTTAGTCACAGTGCTTCCAGCTCCGACAATAGCTTTCTCACCTATTTCAACTGGAAGAATTGTTGAATTGTTACCTATTGAAGACCATCTCTTTATGACGGTTTTTTTCCAGAATTTATCCTCAAACTGCGGTGGATATAGGTCGTTAACAAACATAACTCCATGACCTATAAAAACATCATCTTCAATAGTTACACCAGTACAAATAAATGAATGAGATTGAACTCTAACATTTTTGCCAATTATAACTCCAGACTGTATTTCAACAAATGGACCAATAAAAGAATTATCACCTATCTCACATCCATAAAGATTTACAAATGGCATAACAGTCACATCATTGCCAAGTTTAACACGATTCACTTTTCTTAAATCTGATTCGACATCATTTTCAGACATTGGAATTCACCTAGAACCCATATATAACTTAATATTTTCAATAACCTTATACAATTCACTTTCCATTAGTTCTGGGAACATTGGTAATGATAGTTCTTGAGAAGAAGCTAATTCAGAAACCTTAAGACTTGAACCATTTGAATTTTCAATCGCTTGGTAATATTTTTGTTTATGAACGGGAATAGGATAATGGATTCCAGTTTCAATACCTAACTTCTCAAGATAGAATTTTAATTGATCTCTTCTTTCAGTAAAGATTGAAAATATGTGATACACGTTTACACTCTTGTCCGACACCATCTGGAATTGTATACCATCTGTAACACTTAATTCTTTCCTGTAAATTTCAGCGATTGTGTTTCTTTTTTCATTCCATTTATCTAAATAATCTAATTTGATTGATAAAATAGAAGCTTGAATTGGGTCTAGTCTGCTGTTCCATCCTAATAATTCATGGAAGTATTTCTCCTTCTGACCATATTCTCGAAGAAGGCGTATTTTCTCTCCTATTGCATCATCATTTGTAGCGATAAAACCACCATCGCCTGCAGCTCCGAGATTCTTAGCAGGATAAAAACTAAAACACGATATATCTCCAAAACTACCAACTTTTTTCCCTTTTATCGTTGCTCCGTGAGCCTGCGCAGCATCTTCGATGACAAAAACCCCTTTACTTTTTGCTAAATCCATAATTTCCTGCATATTGGATGGATTCCCGTATAGATGAACAGGAATAATCGCTTTCACATTTTTATCATTTAAGATCTTTTGTAATTTCGACACATCTAAAGTAAATGTAAAAGGATCGATATCTACAAATATAGGTTGAGCGCCGACGTGAAGTATTGCATCCACAGTTGATACAAAAGTAAAAGGTACTGTGATTACTTTATCGCCTTTACCAACACCTAAAGATTGAAGTGCAATTATTAATGCATCTGACCCAGATCCCACACCAAATCCAAATCTAGTACCAATATAATCGGAAAATTTTCTTTCAAATTTTCCCAAAATCTCGCCTCCGATATATCTCCCGGATGATAGAACTTCTATCATCGATTCATTTACTAATTTCTCAATAGACTTGTATTGTCTTTGCAAATCAACGAATTTTATCTTATTTTCAAGCATATATCATACCTCTCTCGATGTAATTTTTATTTCTTTCCCATCATCATTCATTGATTTTTTAGCAGATTCTATGATTGAAATGATTTTTTCGGCTCTAATAATTTCTTCATTGGCAAACTTAAATTTTCTCTCTCTAACGGATGATATGAAAGAAATAACCATATTCTTCAAAGGTTCAGATTTAGAAAAATTCACTGCTTTTAAATATTGATTAGTGGTTGTATGATTGTAAGAAATCATATTTGCCACAGTAGCAATGTCTTTTTCACCTTTAAATACTCTCACAGGCTCATCTTTGTGGGTTTCATCAAAAAAGCATAAAGCACTATTTGTTACCACAGATGTTTGCCTAACTTTTATAGGGTATAACCAACTAAGATTTACATTCGCGATTAATCCAGAAGAATAATGAATTTCACAATTAGCAACATCTTCATGAGATTTGCTCAATGGATAATAACCATTACAAACTATAGACGTTGCTTTGCCAAGATCCAGAATATCAAAAATTGTGAGATCATGTGGAAGAAGATCCCAGAGGCATCCGACATCGTTTCTAACAGGTCCAAATGACATTCTTAAGCTCTGTACCGATAGAATTTGTTCATCAATTTCCTTAATTGCTGATGCAAATGAGTTTACTAAATCATTATAAGCGTATAAATGGCCTGGATAAAGCATCGTATCACTATTTTTAATGTGAAGAATTTCCCTTAAATCATTAGTAGATAGAACAATCGGTTTCTCTACAAAAGTATCAATATTTCTTTTCAAGGCATTCATAATAATATTTTTATGTGTGTCTGCAGGGGTGATAACAAAAATAGCGTCAACTGAACCACTATCAAGTGCAGTTTCTGGATCAGTATAAAAGGAAGTAGAACTTGGTACTAAATCTTTCATTTTGGGGTTTGTGTCACAAACATATTCAATTCTTACCCCGCTAATCTCGGAAAGAACTCTAGAATATAAACGGCCCCAATATCCAGTACCGAAAATTCCTATTTTGATTTCACTATCGGAACCCTTTACCATATTGATTGGATATGGTGAAGATTACATTAATATTTCCATTGCTCGTCTTTCATATGAATATTTCATATGACAAGTATAATGAGCTTTTTTAGACATTTTTTCTCTGTTTATTTCTCCACGTAATATTTCATTGATTAGTTTTTTAGCTTCATTGATGTCATTATAAATATATATTTCTTCTCTATCTGAAAAAGACATTGCT
>JAKBQK010000539.1 GCA_021835265.1 Thermoplasmata archaeon | reverse complement strand
TTACATAACCTGGGGGGGAAATAGACAAGGAGACCCTGATAGAGGTGCTAAAAACAAGAGCACTATTGGAGGGACGAAAACCATTGACTGAAGAATATGTGAAGGAAAATATGGGAATAGAAAGTTTCAGTCATCTTGCACAGGAATTGATGGAAGGCAAACTAAAATTCTTAGATATACCGGGAATAATCCCAGTTCTAAGAATGCACCCACCAAAGGGAGGATATGAATACATCAGATCACAGTACAAGAAGGATGGAACACTTGGCTACAGGGGTTCAGAGATAAATCAACTAATAAGAAGAATGTTAATTCCGGGGGTAAAAGTAGATGGTAAGAACTAAGACAAAGAAACAGAGAGGAGGAAGATACGGAAGAGGTTTCAAATCCGGAAGAGGCAAAGGAAAGAGAGGAGGATCTGGGCTGGCAGGACTGGGTAAACACAGAACTCAGCTTGTAATAAAGTTTGATCCCAATCACTTTGGTGTCCATGGATTCAAGAGTCATAAACAGGGAAAGCTTGAGATACCAATTACCCTGAAGGAACTGGCTGAATCAATGGAAATACTCAGATCAAAGGGATTCGTCAGGGATGAAAATGGGGAAACCGTTGTTGATCTTAAGGCTGCTGGTTATACAAAGCTTCTCTCAACAGGAGATTTCAGGGTAAAATCAAAAATCATTGTGCCGAAAACAACCGAAAGATGCATAAATAAGCTTATCGTTACAGGGGTATCGGTAGAAGTAGATGAGCAAACAGATAGAGCGGAATAAAGCATCCAGTATCCCGACAATAATCCTATATGCTCTGGTTGTTGTCGGATTCTGGTATTTCAGTAAATTGCCCCTCCCCCAGTTATTAATAGCTGCGGTGCTGTTAGCTCCGTTATTTGCTATATTATATCTGGTTTTGAGTTATAAAGGACCAAAAAAGTCCAAGTTATATGGTCTGGAAAATTTGACCGCTAAACTACCGGCGGTCAAAAAAGCAAAGGGACATGTACAGTTCAAGTACAAGCTTCTGTGGACTTTCGTTGTCGTAGTTTTATATTTCGTTTTAACAAACATTTACATATACGGTCTTGACCAGAGTAAGACTGTGGACGTATTCGCATCTTTCAGGGCAATCTTTGCTGGCGCTGAAGGATCTCTTATGGATCTTGGAATAGGTCCAATTGTTACCGCAAGTATAGTTATGCAGCTATTCGCAGGTGCCAAGATTTTTAACATAGATCTCACAAACTCTGACGACAAGGCAATTTATCAGGGTGTACAGAAATTAATAGTTATACTGATGATATTTGTGGAAGCAATTCCACAGGCATTCGGATATCTTGTTCCAGACCCGGCACTTATAACATCCCTTAACAGCATGGCCCCGGGATACGGATATTTCCTTTCAGAATCCATAATAGTGGCTCAATTATTCTTTGGTTCCTATCTGGTATTCCTCATGGATGAACTTGTGTCCAAATATGGAATAGGTTCTGGTATATCACTCTTTATAGCTGCAGGAGTATCGCAACAGCTATTTACCGGGGCTTTTAACTGGGCTCCTGTTAATACATCGCTGCCCTATGCTCTTTCTACAACCGCTTCCCTGAATAATCCACCAGTAGGAACAATACCAAATATAATATATACATCAATATTTGGTTCAGCCTCATATCTTCAGAGTTCTCTTGGTATTCCAAGACTTTTATTCTCACCACCTAATCCAATAATAGCACTGATAGGAACGCTGTTGATATTCTTCATTGTTGCCTTCTTCCAGAGTAGCAAGGTAGAGCTTCCCATAGCGCATGAAAGGGTGAGGGGAGCCAGGGGAAGATATCCACTTCAGCTCTTTTATGCTTCAAACATACCCGTGATCCTGGCTACGGCCCTGCTGGCAAATGTATCAATGTGGACGTTACTGTTCTGGAGTAGTCCTGCCTTGTCTCATATTCCACTGTTAGGACATAATCCGTTGCTGGGGTCATATCTAACACCCTCTGCGGCGTCAGCCCTTAGCGTGTCGTCATCCCAGCCAACCGGAGGACTGGCATTCTATCTTTATACTCCAAATGGGCTTGCGGACTGGTTATTCCCCATACTTCAACCAGCGGTATACGGTTCTACCGTGCTATTCAATCACACTGCATGGGAGGAGGTTATACATATCGTAGTCTTTCTGGGTTTCATGACTGGAGCAAGTATACTGTTCGCAAAGTTCTGGATAGAAACCACAAATATGGGTCCGTCTGCCGTTGCCAAACAGATTATTTCTTCTGGGATGCAGATTCCAGGTTTCAGACGGGATCCAAAGGTTCTTGAAAGGGTTCTTAAGAAATATATCCCTGTAATTACTGTATTCAGTGGAGCTGCTGTCGGTTTGCTTGCAGCATCAGCTGACCTGATTGGAACTGTAGGGCAAACGTCCGGAACAGGACTGTTGCTGGCTGTTGGTATAGTGATACAGTTCTATGAGGCAATGGGAAGGGAACAAATGATGGAAATGCATCCACTGATCAGGCAGTTCTTCTCGGGGGCGTAAAATGAGAGTTGTAATTGCGGGTGTCGCGGGTGTTGGCAAGTCTACAGTACTGAAATCTGTAGAGAAGCTAACAAGCTACGATATCATCAATTTCGGAACACTCATGTTTGAAATGGCGAAGGAGATAAAACTTGTGGAATCAAGGGATGAGATCAGGAAGCTAAGTGTTGATACCCAGATCAATCTTCAAAAAAAGGCAGCATCCGCAATTGGAAAAATTGAGGATGTTATAATTGATACCCATATGGCCATAAAGGGTCCAAGAGGATTTTTACCAGGTTTGCCAGAATGGGTTATAAGAGAACTGAAGGTAAGCGCGTTCTTTCTTCTGGAAGCAGAGCCAGAAGAAATCAGGAAGAGGAGAAATAACGACCCAAGCAGAACCAGGGATGAGGAGACAATAGAGGATATAACAACACATCAATCTGTAAACAGGTCATTTGCAGTTTCATATTCAGTATATACGGGCGCAACAGTTTCCTTTATTAATAATCTTCCAGGCTTAGCTGATCAGGTCGCAGAAAAAATTGTAGAGAGGTTATCCAAATGACAGAAGTAAAGGATCCAAATATGGAGAGAATGGCCAGACAGAAAGAGATGCAAAAGAAGATGCTAAAATTCCAGGGAATGTATTTCCTTATGTTCATTTTCAGTATCGTTATAATCTATGTTACTGCCATAAGAGATGCAATTGGAGGAGTGTTTCAGTTTGCACTTGGGCCGCTTATTGGATTCAATTACAGTTATCCGGTATTAACCATTGCGCTGTCAGGTATATTGACCGGGATAGTAAGTGGTATACCAAGATATTTCTTCACTGACTGGCTCAAGATAGGAAAGGCACAGAACAGGGCACAGGCATTCAGGAAGGCTCAGAATGAGGCATTCAGGGCAAACGACAGGGACAAGATGAATAAATTAAGAAAGATGCAGCAGGAAAGCATGATGGATCAACAAATGGTCCAGATGAGCAGCACTGCACCACTTATAATATTATCAATGTTTACACTGTTAATATTTGTCTGGCTATACTTCTTTCTGGCTCATCTTTCATTTCCCTATGTATCATTCCCATGGGCATCCAATGTAAATCTAAATTCAGTTGTAGGATTCTTCCCAAGCTGGATCATAATATCGTTCATTTCCAATATGGTTGTTGGGTATATGATTACAATGATCATAAAATACATAGATTTCTCATACCAGCTAAGAAAATATGAAGGAATGAATCCCTCTGAAGGATTGACAGTACAATGAGAATCACGGTCAGTGGTCATATAGGCAGTGGTAAGACAACCGTTTCTAAAATTTTATCCGATCTCACATCATATGACGTTTATTCAGGTGGGTATTTTTTCAGGCAAATGTCTGAAGATATGCATGTGAGTCTGGAAGAAATGAATTTAATGGCAGAAAAAGACAGCAGAACTGATGTTACCCTAAATAACATGATCAGGGATTTTCTGAGGGATCATGACGATATAATAGTTGAATCCAGACTTGCAGGCTGGATATCCTATTCAGCAGGCATTCCTGCATTCAGGGTCTTCCTTGATGCATCCAGAGAGGTGAGGATTGCCAGGGTAAGCATCAGAGAAAATGACAGAAACATGGCTGAAAAGGTAGTAATGCGGGAGGAATCTGAAAATTTCAGGTTCAAAGAATATTTTGGTTTCCTGATGGAAGATAAAAGCATATATGATGTTGTTATAGATACAGAGAAAGGAAGTGCTGATGAAATCGCAAACGAAATCTATAGAATGGTCTTTTCCAATGCCTGAAGAGGGCTGTTTTATATGTATAGATAAACCAAAGGGTCCAACAAGTCACCAGATTGACTACTGGGTAAGACAGATTACCGGTGTAGAAAGAGTTGGTCACATAGGAACTCTTGATCCGCAGGCTACTGGTCTACTGGTAATTGCACTGGGAAAATGTGTAAGACTTGTGGACATTGCCCATGAATATCCAAAGGAATATATAGCCACATTGAAGTTACATGCTGATGCTGACGAACTTTCCATACGAAAAGCATTTGATCATTTTAAGGGGGAAATATACCAGCTACCTCCTATAAAAAGTGCTGTAGCACGAAAACTCAGGACAAGGGAGATCTATGATATTGAAATAATGGAAATTAGGAACAGGGATGTACTTTTCAAGGTGAAATGCCAATCTGGGACATACATAAGGACACTGTGTGTGGATATAGGATATTATCTGGGAACCAAGGGGAATATGACAGACCTGAGAAGATTGGGAACTGGTCCTTTCAGGGAAGAAATGGCCATAACTCTTCAGGAGTTAAGTGATCGTGTTGAAATGGCAAAGGCAGGAAAGGATCATCTCCTTAAATCAGCCATGTACCAGTCAAACTTTCTCCTTTCAACATTCAGTAAGGTAATAATAAAAGCTTCAACACTTAAGACTATTGCCCATGGTTCCGATCTGTATCCTGGAGGGATCAAGGCAATAATAGGTGAACCTCTGGCAGGTGAAAGAGTTGCCCTCATTTCTGAGTCGGGACAGCTTGTGGGTACCGGAAAAATGGTATCATCATTCAATCAGATATCTGACACAAAAATAGTGGATCTAGATAGAGTTCTCATTGACCCGGAACCAGGAAACTCGGTAAAAATACCAGTCAAGCCAAAGGAAAGAGAGATTCATTTGAGGAGTGAGGTGAAGCAGGGATCAAAGGAAAGAAAATTTGTGAATGACAGATCTTCACGGGAGAAAAGAACACAGAGACCCAATCAATGGCCAGAACGCAATAATGAGAAAAGAAACAGAAACGAATACAGGGATAATTTTAAGGACAGGAGACCAGTTAACAGGAACAGAAAGAAGGGA
>JAKBQK010000214.1 GCA_021835265.1 Thermoplasmata archaeon | reverse complement strand
AGGGTTTCAGGAGAGTAACCATTCTTTCTTAAATTGTAATAGGTTTCTGCAACAAATAAAGCTTCGGTACTTTGTTCTCTATAGAGCTTTTTATCTTCGAAACTTTTCACGTATTTTCTGAGTTCTGATGCTGCTGAATCCGTTGCACGATTAAGGTCGTTTAGAAATCCGTTCATACAAATCGCATATAATAATTAACATGTCTCTATAAAAAATTATGCTTGAGCAGTTCATTTGCCTCTTAAGGTTCTATTCAACTTTTTTTTGGTAATCTTCTCTCTTCCCTATTTAAAAAGAATATTGAAATACTTATAGTATGTTAATCACCTAATGGGTTTGCTAGAAGATGGCGTAAAACACGCCAAAAAACTCTTCACACAAGGGTCAGAAAATCTGACTGATGAAATGAACGTCATAGGAAGATACAGCCAAATTTTCAACTTGAAAACTATCCAGGATATGACATGGGAACAGCTTTACGGTTTTACTCTGTGGAGAAACAACAAACATTGGACGAACCTGCACAGAGGAAATTCCAAACTTAAAAACAGTTTCGAAGAGGTCAAAGGAGCAATAAGACAGCTTTTGAATGAAGATATTTCTATTACTGATCGTCTCAACTTGACTATTCCCAGCGAAGCAAAATACAAAGCGGAGGGCCTCGGCCCCGCCATTGTCACTGCCATTTTGACTGTTGCATTTCCAGATAAATATATGGTTTTTAACAACACAGTAATTGCGGCAATAAACGCATTACAAGAAATGGGGGAAATTGATACAGGTTTAGGTGAGATTAAGAAGTATAAGTTCACAGAACAATACGAACCTCTCAATCGTCTTGTAGTCAGAATTGCCAAAAAATATGGTCTTTCACTGTGGCAAATAGATTGGGTATGGTTTTATGTAATAGATTTTCTAAAAGAAAACAAGAGTACTATTCCCACCCCTGGCCCAGAAATTTTCCTGGATGGCAATGACGATGAAGAACCGTCTAATCCATTTGCTTCTTATCTACCCACAAACATTATTCTTTACGGTCCAGTTGGGACAGGTAAAACCACTTTTGCAAGATTGATAGCGAGAGGCATTGCCGGAGGCTCAATCTTAAATTTGCAGGGATTGCTTGATTTGATTAAGGGTGACGATCTTAGCACTGAAGCAGATATAAAAATAGATGACAAAATTGAGATTGTAACATTTCACAAGTCGTATGGTTATGAACAATTTGTAGAAGGGTTGAGGCCTTCAAAAGATGAGGCCGGACATTTAGTTTATAAGTATACGCCAGGGGTTTTCAAGCGATTTAGTGATAAAGCACTTGCGAGATTGAAAAGTGGAGACAAAACGAATTATGTTCTTGTAATAGACGAGATAAACAGAGGGGACATATCACGAATATTTGGTGAGTTGATAACTCTTGTAGAAAAGGACAAGCGCTATTTTAGTGAGCATAAGGAGGGAATGAAAATAGCTCTCCCATATTCGGGAGAATACTTGATAGTCCCTAAGAATCTATATATAATAGGCACAATGAATACTACAGATAAATCCATCGCTCTGATCGATCTCGCTTTGAGGCGGAGATTCTATTTTGTCGAGGTCCTTCCGGATTGGGAAAAACTTCAAAATGCATTGGATGCAAAATTGAAGGAAGCAGACCTCAAAAATGCAATCTTGATTTTGGCTAAAAGATTAAATGAGGAAATAGAGTCGTTAAGAGGGGAAGATTTTGGAATAGGTCAAGCATACTATTTAAACATTAACAATGAGGACGACTTTTTGCATACATGGGTTTATCGAATTATGCCCTTGCTTCAAGAGTACTTCTACGATGAGCCAGACGTCCTACTTAAGTTACTAGGGAGAGTTATTAAATTAGAAAACAACGGAAATAATCGGAAATTAACAGTCAAAGAATATAAGGAATTGAATTCAAAAGTCTTCATAGATAGTATTCTGAATTCTAACCAAATGGGTGCGTCGACTATTCAGTAGGTACGAAAACAATGCACGTATTCGAGCATCAAGAGATTAAGATCGGAAATTCGGATGACGATTTACCATTGGATATTTGGGATTATGTTGTGGACATTAACACGAAAATGTTAGACGAAGGGACAATTGAGAGGCCATTTTATAAAATTTCAGGATTGGGTGTGATCAAGTTTAGTAGTTATGCAGGTATTCTATCATTAGGAGGAAATTCAATTGAAATTCTACCTAAAATATTCAAAAAGAATGAGGCCTCAGAAGAACATTATAAAAGTGCATTTCTTTCTTTTTTGAAGATGATGTCATATGTAGTAGGATATAAGGAAAGAGACCTTGGAGAAAGCCTCAGAATCATTGGGTCTGAAAAAGCAAACATTCTAGAGGTACTTATATTACTATTTACTGCGCAGTTAAAACGAGCCTTAAGAATTGGCCCTTTTCAAAATTATGAAAGTGAAGTCATAGAAAGTGAGTATCTAACTGGCAAGGTACTGATAGAAAGGCAACTAATGCATCCAGATCAGATCGAACTCATTCAAGAAACATTCGTATATACTCCGAATACCGAGTTAATGAGGTATATGAAAAGCTCTACATTGTCGTTTTTAAAATTAACTCAGAATAGACGTATAAAAGAAGAACTTGATAAAATATTGAGATATATGGATGAAGTTGAGACTTTTCCATTCCAGTTGCTCAAATCAAAGCACATTAGTATAAGCAGGCTTGCAGACCATTTTAAAGGACCTTATTTTCAAAGCAGACTTATTCTAGATAACCTCTCATTTCTCTCAAATGATAGATCCAACCAGAGAAGTATATCCTTTCTTTTTGACATGAATAAAAAATTCGAAGAATTTTTTGCGGAATTTATTGAAAGAAATGCCCGAAAATTATTCCCGAACCACATTCAATGCAAAGTTAATAAACAATATTCTGAAGAATGGCTCTTTCACGGCAGGCCTTCTAGAAAATTGAAACCAGACCTTTTATTAGAATTGAAAAACCAAAAGTCCACAAATGTAATTGTTATAGACACTAAATACAAGGTGTTGGACCAAATAAATTTCGAACAAGACCAAATTCCAAAGGTAGTCATTAGCGATTTGTATCAAATGTACGCTTATTCAACTAAACATAATGCAATAGACACAGTCATCGTTTATCCAAGTAATATCTCAAAATGTCGGTACCAGAATGAATTCCTTCCGGGAAGGCATTTTATGGTGTGGAGCATAGATGTAAATATGAATGAAACAAATTGGGAAGATGTCTTAATTCAGGATTTTAAATCGGAGCTAATTAATAAATTACACTTATGGGAGTGAAACCAATTGATTATAATTCGAAATAAGTGACTGTAGAATTATGATGTCCCCATTCAGAAAACTTGCTGTCTTTTGTACCTGTAAAACCTTTAAAATGGCTAATTCGTAAATTTATAACTCAACTGCATAAAAGTTTTTATTTAATTAATGAATACCCTACTAATGTTTAAAAAATGTCTCATCACCTTCTTCAATCATGCTCATTTTGAGGCAAGCAGTCTATGCCAACCCATCCAGTACGAAAAAGAAGTGGAATACGAGGTGGTCTGCTAATATAGATATATTAAAAACAGCTCTTTTGATTGTTAAACTAATATGCCAGCTACTGGGTCCTCACTGGTCCGTTGTCCTGGATGGGGCCGACTGTTACAACCAGTGTGAAAATTTTTCGTTTCAATGCGATTAGATTTATGTAACAACTTATTAACCAATTGCATTAATTGACATTAATGCAACAATTGGTAGATGTGACACATCTCTCGAAAAGAGGCTCTTCCTTGAGACTTACCCTCCCAAAGAAAGTTCAGGCCATTTTAAGTGCCAAAGAGGAAGATATTGTGGGATTTTATGAGGAGGATGGGAAGATTGTGTTGAAGAAGATGAGGTAAGTATTTGTTTAATTCTTACACTACCCCTTAAAAATTTGCACTTACAATACTTCCTTTTGTAGAAATGTCGATTAATTTTATTTCACTGATGTTTTGGTCTCCTAGAATCTGGGTCTTCCCAGAAATTTCTATAACCGTTGATTTGGATAAGTAAGAAGATCCCAACGCAGTTACATTCCAAAGATTTCCCACATTCATTACTGAGTTTAAGTCATCTCCAAGTAATGTTGTATAGTTTTTGCCATTCGTTGACTTAAGAAATAAGTCAACTTTATGCAAACTGATATTTCCATTGAATTGAACAACATAAATTTGGTAAATAGGGGGCGAAGAAGCAACCTGGTTAATCTGGATGCTGGCCTGTGGCGTTAAAGCAGAGTTCCCTGAAGAAGTATTTGATCCGCTTGGTTGGGAACTCAAAACAATCGGGTACAGAGTAACTATTGAAAGCATTAGACCAATAATGACAAGGGCCGTCAAAGCTATAATTCCTGCTTTGCCAAATGTAGCTAGCTTCTTGGGCTGCCAATGATACACCGATAAAAACAGCAAAGTTGCCCCAACAAGCAACGTTCCGAGTCCCCACCATTCCATTATTGAAAAAAGTTTCAACTGGAATAGGTAAGAACTATAATTTGATGCAACGTTCGTTAGTCCGGGGAGACTATTCAGATATAATAGTCGAATAACACCAATGGCAAGAAGAGTTAATCCACTAACTGCAAGGATAAATCCTGCTAAACTCTCTTTTTTGTTCAGTTGAATCTGTGTAGAAACATTATAATAATATTTAAAATTTCACGGATTGAAGACTTCAGGACTATTTCTTGACAAAATTCAGTTAAGATTAAGGGGTCTCTTCCATCTTCATCTTTCTTAACACTATTTCCCCATCCTTTTCGCCATAAACAATCAGATCATCTGGCTTTAGGCCCAATTTCTTAATAATTTTCGAAGGAAGAGTAATTCTGAAGGAGCTCCCTCTTGACGAAATGTGTGATACGTCCAATATTCTCATAATTCCGAAATACGGCTGTTGTATAATAATGGTATTTTCCTTTAGTTGGTTGTGGAATCCGTAATATCCGCGTTTTATAAGTAATCTCTTTTTCTCATTTCTCCTGTTGTAGGTAAGGGATTATGTAGGGGTAAAGCCCTCCAGCGGTCATGAGTAATAATGTCCAGGAAAAAGAAAAACCTGATGAGATTGTGATTCAGGCGGCTATTGACAAGGGATATAGAAGAGGTTGGGAAGAGAGGAGGGAATTTGATTCAGGCCTTATTGAGGAAGCTCTGAGGAAGAGCCAGGATTATGAAGAATTTTCAAGCACCTTGAGAGAGATGATTGCCAGGAAAGAGGGCAGAGTGGAATAATGGGCAAGTCCAACAATTTCAAAAAAGAATATGTTACCGGTCGAAAGGACCAGTACGATCTGGATTATACTATATTTAGAAAATGTGTTGAAGAAACTGATACTAGGGAAGATCT
>JAKBQK010000128.1 GCA_021835265.1 Thermoplasmata archaeon | reverse complement strand
TTACACCTTCATATGAGATTTTTGACTATCTAAAGAGAAATAATTTTAGTGTAACCATGTCAGATCCGTATGTTAAGGATACTAAGGTCAAAATTGTTGGAGATATATTTTCTGCATCAAAAAATGCAGAAATTCTTCTTATTCTTACAGAACATTCAGAATATAAGAACATTGATTTGAACAAGTTAAAAGGGGTCATGAATAAAAGTCCCTTGATCTTCGACACTCGGGGTGTAATAGACAAAAACGAAGCAACAAGAATAGGATTTGAGTATCATGGACTGGGGAGATTATGAGAGCATTAATCGCCGGTGGCTCCGGGTTTCTTGGATCATTCCTTGCTGAAGGTCTGGTAAGGAAAGGATGGGAAATCCATATCTTGGATAACCTTTCAAGCGGTTTGCTCGAGAATTTGGATTCAATAAAAGAAAGAATACATTTCATAAAAGAGGATGTTATTAGTTTCAATACGGAGGAGAAATTTGATTATATCATAAACTTTGCAAGCAATGCAAGCAGGGTTGAATGGGAAAAGTATCCAGTCGAAGTTGCCCTTTCCAATAGCATAGGATCAAAGAATCTCATTGAAATTGCACTGCGTTCAGATGCAATTTATATGTATGCATCCTCATCTGAAGTTTATGGTAATGCTACACAAATTCCTACTTCTGAGGATTATCTAGGATCAGTAAGCACGACGGGCACAAGATCTCCGTATGATGAGGGGAAGAGATTTGGAGATGCCATAACAAAAGCTTATGAGAGAGAATATGGTTTAAAAAATATCATAATAAGATTTTTTAATACATACGGTCCAAGAATGAGGGGCGGTGATTTTTATGGAAGAGTCCTAGACAGGTTTGTAAGGCAAGCCCTGAGCAATGAGCCACTAACAATATATGGAGATGGAACTCAAACCCGGTCTTTTACATATGTATCAGATGCGGTTTCAGCTATTTTAATGTTAATTGAAAAAGGGAAATTGGGTGAAGTTTACAATATTGGAAGTGATAATGAGATTGAAATTTTAAAGCTCGCTGGCATAGTAAAGAGAGTTCTCTATTCTTCCAGCGAAATTAAATTTCTTCCACTGCCTGAGCATGATCCAAGAAGAAGGTCGGCAGATATAACAAAGATAAAGCAATTGGGATATGAACCACAGATTACATTAGAAGATGGAATCAAACTAATGGCAAAGTCAATAAAAAAAAGGTGAAGTGATGAGTAAAATATTAGTAACAGGTGGACTGGGTTTTATTGGTAGTCATACCGTTGATTTACTGGTCGAAAAAGGTTATTCAGTTGTTGTCGTTGATAATCTTGAGAAACAAGTTCACAATGGGGTAGAACCAGAATATAAGAACCCAAAAGCAAAATATATTATAGGAGATATTAGAAATAGAAAAATGTGGGAAAAATTATTGAAGGGAATAGATGGAATAATTCATCTTGCTGGAGCTGTCGGAATAGCTCAGAGCTTTTGGCAGGCAAAGAAATACATGGATGTAAATACATCTGCCACTGCTTTGATGTATGAACAGATATTGAAATTAAAATCAGAACAGAACCAAAAGTATCCTGAAAAAATTGTTGTTGCCTCGTCAAAGAGTCTTTATGGAGAGGGTCTTTATAAATGCAAAGTTCATGGGATAAAGAGCCCTGATGTAAGACCAATAAGTCAGCTCAAGATGAGAGAATGGGAAACTAAGTGCGATGAATGCGGTGCTGATCTTGAACCTGTGGGAATAACAGAAAATAAATATCCACAGAACTCCAATCCATATTCCCTTTCAAAATATGCAACAGAAAGAATAGCGATGGACTTTTCTTATACTCTTGGAATAGACACTGTTGCATTTAGGTATTTTAACGTTTATGGAGAAAGACAGAGCCTTAGTAATCCATATACTGGCGTTATGGCAATATTTTTATCAAGACTTAAAAATAATCATCAGCCTTTCCTATTCGAGGATGGGAAGCAGCTAAGAGATTACATTTACGTCAAAGATGTGGCAAAGATGAATGTTCTTGCGCTGGAAAAAGGGAATGGGGTTTATAATCTTGGCACTGGAAAACCCTTATCACTCATAGGTGTTGTAGATTTATTAAATAACAAGCTAGGAACTGACATTCAACCAAAAATATCTAATGACTTCAGGCCTGGAGATAACAGACATGATTATGCAAGCACTGAAAAATTGAATCGCGACTTTGGGAAAACATATTTTGTTGATGTTGACAATGGTGTTGGAAATCTTATTCAGTGGTCATTGTCAGAAAAATCGTTTGATAAGTTTGAAAAACAGGAGAGGGAGAGGAAAAAATACCTCGCAAGGTAACCAAAATCATGGAGAAAATAACAATCAAACACTAATAAAATGAAGATTTTACTCAATTTTTTTTTCAACATATCCGATACATTAAGGTCCTTTAACGGCACTCAATTATAGGAAAAAACGAGAAACAAAGAATAAAAATCATTGGAGAAATTCAACTTTCTATGTTACTCAAGATAAATAGTTCTATGAACTTATTCATATAACTTTCAAAGTTAGTCAGTTTTGCAGGAAGTTTGGAGCATATTTCATCATAATATTCTCTTCTTTCTTCAAATAATTTATACAGAAATTCTATCTGAGCTAAAAAATCAGGGTCCGTATCAGCTTTTCTGCATAATTCTATTTTCTCTAAAAATGAGTTAAACTCTTTGTTCCTATAAATCAGTGGTGTATAGTTTCCAAGTACTTCATATATTACGAGCGATGAAACTTCAATTAAACTGGGGAAAATCACAGCATGGCTTCTTCTGATTGTTTCATAGAGCTGTTCTTCATTTACGAATCCTAAATATGTTAAGTTTTTAAGATTAGTTTTTAATGATTCACTTTCAGTTCCTGAACCTGCGATAATAAATGAAATACTAGAATCAAGATTGTTGATAATATATTTGATGGTATCAGTGCCTTTTATTTTTTCATGTCTGCCGTAAAAAAAAATGGTAAAATTATCTGGTTTTTTTACATATGGAATAACTGGCCCAAAATATGTATTTTCTAAAACATGGGTGTTTCTGTTGTATTTTATCCACTTCATTTCTTCTTTGTTTATTGCATGTACTTTGTTAAATTTGGGCAATAAATATTTAAGGAGTCTTTTTTTGAAAAATGTCTCTGGATTAAGGAGTGACGGATCATGCCCTCCATAAACCTTTTTTCCTCTTAATTTAAGTATTTGTCGAACAAAAAAATAATATCCCCCTATAACATAAATAACATCACAGTTTATATCAGGAATTTTCTTTAGCATAAAAGGTAAAAACTTCCCTCTTGATTCATGTTCCTCATAGTCAAAATTAATGTAATTTTGTATTTCCAATAAACTCTTTCTTTTCAATCTCTGGTTTTTTGTTCCAAATACCTGAACATGAAATCCCCTTGAAACTAGATCATTTGCGATTGCAATAAGCCACTTTTCTCCCCCTCCATAATTCCCTAGCGATGCAGTTGTAAAAAAACATATTTTTTTATTCTGGCTGACCATTATAACATACTCCACATCATTTCAGTGAATCACTCCTCTTTATTACATGAATCAACTTTTGTGCGGTGCTATCCCAATTGTATTTAGAAGCAGCCTTTAAACCGTTTAAGGAGAGCCTATTTCTCATGTTTTCGTCTTCAAGTAACAATATGATCTTATCAGCAAAATCTTTTGGATTCCCTCTTTGGCACAGAAGACAATTAACTTGGTCTATTGCATACTCCTTTGCGCCAGGCATATCGGTCAGTACAACTGCAGACCCACAACTCATAGCTTCTATTGGTGGCATAGGCAGAGCTTCCTCCAAACCGGTGTTTACAAAAATAGATTTCGAGTATAAACCAGCTAATATTTTATCATCATAAATCCATCCTATAGCTTCATAACTAAAATTAAATCCGAGTTCGATCATTTTCCGCTTGATTAAATCTGGATCTCCAGCGATAACTATTTTTATATTTTTGGATGATTTTGATAAAATGTTGCAAGCTTTCAAAAACACATCAAATCCCTTGAATGGCTCAGGTCGTGCGATTGAGAAAATAGTGTTTTCCTTTTCATTTGACATAGGTTTAAAAATATTATGATCAATTCCAATTCCTATGTATTCATTAAGCCCCCCGTATGTCTCATCCAAAAATTGTTTGAGCCACAAGCTTTGGGTTACCTTTACAACATTTCTATTATAGACACTTTCACATATCTTATTGTACATTTTGCCTTTCCCAAAGGTTCTTTCATCTGCCTGCGTAAAAAAGATGTGCTGAGCATTAATATTCTTAGAAAATCGATCTGCAGGCACTACTGATTGCCAAAATGTCGAAATGTAAATATCCATTTTTTTATTTTTTTTTAGAACTTTGGGTTTAAGAAAATATTGATTAAAAAAGAATATAGGAGTACTATGGAACCTGACATCATCCGAAAAACTTGCCATTTTATTCATTCCGTTTAAGAGACCCGTACTCTTAATCACGTTTACTGAAAATTGCTTTTCCTGTCTGCTTCCTCCCGAATTACCAAGAACATCGTTATAATTCATTATATAACTTTCAAATCCATTATTCGAAAGCAATTCTGATAAAATGTAAACGTTCCGAGGCCCTCCGCCCTTGAAAGCATTCATTAAGAATGATACTGATTCCAAATTAATCAAAGAGGATATTGGTGAAACATATTTATCTTATTTGTATAGTTTATTTTACGGATAAGGCTGTTTCAAATTTAGTACTTGAAAATCGAGTCAAAATGCCAAATAAAAATGCGTCTTCCAACTATTGTTTTATATGGGTGGAATTTCTGGGTAATGATCAGATAAAAATAAATTTCCTTTAATGTATTTCTTTTTAGAAAATTCATGGTTTAATAGATTTAGTAAGCCCATAATTGCTAATTTGACCTTGTAAAACTCTCCTATCCTTAAAGCATACAACAACAATTTATAGGCATATATTATATGTATAACTTCCCTTTTTCTTTCTGTCAATATTGATAATTTCAACTCATCCTCTATTACCCGCATGTATAGTATTTTTTTAGCATGTTTACCAACAATTATTTCAAACATTGTTTTATCGAAGTTATACTGACATTCTGCAAAATTAGAGACGCTTTCTATTGTTCTTCCCTTTGAAGGAACAATAGTCAATCCATCTTTTTTATAATATCTAAATTTTGTTAGCTCTCCTTTGTATAGTAAAATGCTACCACTATTATTTGAAATTGCTAAAAAATACATTAATGCATCAATGGAAAAATTGATTTTTTTTAACATTTCTTTATTATTTCTAACTATGTCACTCTTAATAGTTATTGAACTCAAGTTGAAATCTGGATCATACTTTGCCAACTTTCCTATTTGATTAATTTGGAATCAGTATCAT
>JAKBQK010000348.1 GCA_021835265.1 Thermoplasmata archaeon | reverse complement strand
CACCATTGATTCTGCCAAGATAACAGGGATCATGAAGTGTCACAGTTTCACTGCTGTTCCTTACTTTTATCTTTTCATCCCGTATGAGGTCAGCAAGAGCCTCAGAATGGTGTACCACTTCAGCCTTCAATCCGAATTTTGGATACTCGTTTCTAAATGTGTTCATGCAATGCGGACAGGATGTTATTATTCTTTTTATTCCGTATTTATTGAATGTTTCTATGTTCTGGAGAACAAGTTCCTGAAATCTCCCCTCTTCTCCCATTCTTCTTGCCGTTTCACCATTGCATTTTTCCTCCGATCCAAGAAGTCCGAAGTTTACACCCCCTTTCTTCAGTAAATCTATTACATCTCTTGCGACCTTGTTATATCTTGGATCAAACGCTCCCATACATCCAACCCAGTAAACCGTGTCAATGCCTTCCTCCATCTTCTTCCCGTACTGAAGCATTGCATCCCTGTCTGAATTGTTGTTGCCAAATGGGTTCATTGTATTTCCTAGATTATTTAGATATGTTGATGTTTCTTTGGATAATTTATTGTCCATTACAAGGGTTCTTCTTGCTTCCAGATTATATGACTGTGGATCTATAAGCACTGGACATTCTTCAACACATGCCTGGCATGTGGTACACGACCATGCTGCATTCTCGCTTATTATACCATCAATCATTGGTGCGTCCCCATTCCACAGGGCTCGCTGTATGTTCTGAACCACCACTCTTGGGTCAAGATCTGTACCAGATGTAACTGCCGGACAGGCCCTCTCACATCTACCACAATCTGTGCATGCTATTGCATCCGTTTTCTGGAAATAACTAAGATCCATTATTGTCTTTGCCCCTACCTTAAAATCAAAATTCCCTGATTCTAGTGCCTCAGAGAGAATAAATGGAGTTGACATTTCTCCCCTCTTTTTTTCAGGATGAATCCCTATCCCAACAGCTGAGTAAAACATGTGTGATAATTTTGAGAATGGAAGGTAAGCAGCGACGCCGAATGCAGTCAGTACATGGACAAACCAGAATATTCTGTAAATCTGAATGCCGTAGTTTCCTGTTACTCCCATTGGTGTATAAATGTAGCTCAGTGGCCATTCAACAAACCTGTATACATCAAAGCTCTCCCTGTACAGAGCAATCTTGAGGGCTCCAAGGAAGAAACCTTCAAGTGATAGTATGAGAAGTCCGGCAATTATGATGAAATCCTGGGTAATGGTATCTAGGGGAACCTTTTTCCTTATCCTTCTGAATAGTGCCAGTAAAAGCCCGGCCACAAGAAGAACTCCTCCTAAATTCGCCCATACCTCAAAATTCAGGTAGAAATCACCTGTAAGTAAGCCGAACCCCAGTAAAGTCTTAAGAATATCATGGGATAGGGCAATAAGCGATGTTGCAATGAAAAGTATCAGGATTCCATAGAAGATCATCAGATGCATTATTCCAGCATACCTGTTTTTTATGTTTTTTCTGTGAAAAGCCCCATAATTAAGAATCTGTGCGATGAATCTCCTGAGGTTTTTAAGAACATATTTTATTGCAGGAATTAATGTTATTCCTGCCTTTCTGTACCTGATGTAGAATTCTGCAAGGACAAATATAAGGACTGCAAAGGAAAGTACATAATCTGCAATCAGCTCACTTACTGGTATAAATACAAGAGTTGGACTGGTGACGACAACCATATTTATAGCTTATAATTGTAATTTATATAACATTGTCTGAAAGTCGATAGTGTTTAAATTGAATAAGGATACCCTTTGTATTCATGGAACCGGTCTCTTTTTCTGTTAATGGCGAGAATATAAAAATTTCAAGATGTCCTGGAGTTTACTTTCCATCCGATGACACATTTCTCCTTCTTGATAAACTAAGACCAGAGGGAAGGTGTCTCGAAATAGGGAGTGGAAGCGGGATTATATCCATAATATTGGCAAGGAGAGGCTACTCCGTAATTGCATCTGATATTAATTCGGAAGCTTTAAGTTGCACAGAGTTGAACGCTTCCCTCAACGGTGTAAAATTTGAAGTTATACTTTCTGATCTGTTTGACGGGATTAGGGGTAAGTTCGAAACAATTATATTCAACCCACCTTATCTTCCTGGAGAGGAAGAGGAGGCAAAAATTGAGGAGAGCGAGATGTGGTATGGAGGAACTGATGGTCTCACAGTAATAAGAAAGTTCCTCCATGGACTTCCTGACCACCTCAGCAGAGGAGGGAAGTGTTATACAGTACTTTCTTCACTTACAGATATAGATAGCCTGAAAAGAGAATTCAATTTCTACAGATTTGATGTTCTGGAGGAAAAAAGTTTCTTCATGGAAAAAATCTTTGCCTACTCCCTTTCACTTATCTGAATGCTACGGTAAAAATTCTTAATTTCGCTATAAAATGTAGTTTCGAATCTATCTATGGTATATATCTCGTTGAAATTTTCTGAGAGGAACTCGGTTATATTATCTATCTCCTCCATACTTTCTCCGAATACGGTCAACGTAAGTGTGTGAGGGTAGTTCCCGTAATAGATTAGATTGTCCCTTATCAGCTTCTTCGATCTGAACCACATTGTATATTGACCTGTATCTGCCTCAGGCACCATTATTGATATCTGCTTTGTAATAATATTTGGTATTTTTTTGAAATTGAATATTACCTTTCCTTTCACAAACCTGTTTTCCACGATCATGTCAAGATTTTTTCTTGCTCTCTTTCTCGAGTAACTAAGTTCATCAGTAATCTCTTCAGTGGAAAAATTCTTTACACTCTTGTATGCAATGCAGTTTACCAGGCGTATCTGACCCTGTGTGGGTATTGTACTGACTTCTGAATATGGAAAATAGTTCATCATCTTGAATTCCAGGCCTGATTCACGAAATGCATTTCCAATTTCATCCAGATTTTCCATCAGGTGATCCTCATTTGATATAAACTGAATATGTCCTATTTCGCTGTAATTCTCAACTCCCTGACTTTCCCTTTTCTTCTTTAGATAGTTGGATGAGTGAAGGATCTCAACGAATGGTAACTCCCCAAGTTTGTGCTCAACATCCTTCAGGTACTCAAATGGTAGCATTGCCATTAGGTAATATCGTCTGAGCCCACCTGGAAAAACTTCTGGCATTATGATCATATCCTTTATGTACTCCTTTTCGAAGATCAGGTTCCACATCTTATATGATGAATTTGCAGAAATGTTTATTTTTCTTGCTATCTGGTATGGTGAAGGAATTGATTTTATAGTGTTTTCTCCATCCTCTGGCCAGGAGGAAATTGCCTTCATATATGACGATAAAAGTTTAACATTGTGAAGCATCATAATCACTATTTATTTACTAAAAAACCTGAGGTATATAAATATAATTATATCTGCCCATACCATATGAATTGATTTTAAAACTTATTTACAAAGAATTGGTTAAGAATGGTAAACTGTCACCATATAATTTGCACAAACGTTTTAGAAATTAATAATTATACTATTTTGATCTAATCAAATAATTAAAAACTGCTTCCAGATCCTATTTGTAATCACCAGCAAGTGAATACATGTTTTTTATATGTTTAGATAACTTTGGACAAATAATATTAATACTATTATTTACTTTTATAAGTGCATGATACTAAGCCGATTTAGACCACCTTCATTCAAGACATGCATAATCAGATTCAAGATCAGCGAAGAGCTACTTGAGCCATCCCAAAGATCTAAGCTTCGGGGGATTTGCTATGTAAGTAACGGCTCTTATGTTTCCAGCATAAGGAAGAGGAAAGATGGAGATCTAGATTACAACTTCTTTGTATCAAAATCAAAGGTTTCAGAGGGGAGATATTATTATTTCTGCAGGATATATTCAGGTAAACTTGTAGAGAATCTCAATAAACTATTTGAAAATCAAACCATGATTAATGAATATGCAATATTCTTTGATGGAGCAATTCACATAAGGTTCTCCTTCTATGAAAAGTATTCACATATCGTTTCAAACTTTATAAAAGAAAATTATGAAAATGGTATAGAGGTAGTATATCTCGGAAATTTCACCAATGTTGATGCTGAAATGAAAAGTGAAGGTCTTGGACTTAAGATCATAACACTCAGGATGGAAGTTCCCCAATACCTTCTGGAAACAGATCCAAGTACTTCTGTTAAATGGATACGATTTATAAGGAATTTTAACATGGAAAATTTCAACTCCCTGTATTTAATACAGAACAACGGTCTTAACAATATTCCGGACATGTTCAGAGCTGTTGATGCCAGTATTGGCCTTTATGAGGGAGAAACAAACAATGAAATAATTCAGGAGCTTGAAAACATGATAATAGAGACAGGTTTGAGGCCAGTTATTAGCACAAATGAGTTTGATGGGAAATACCTATGGCTTGAATACTTTGTCATTGAGAGGGACCTCACAAGTATTATTAGAATCATGGGTGACCTGAAGGATAGAAATTCAGAATGGAAGGGATTGATATTTAAGATAAATAGTGCTTCTGATGAATAATGAAAATCGTTGGAATAGCAGCTATGTCCACTGGGTCCGGTAAGACAACTGTTACTGGGGCCATTCTTTCTGCAGTGCCTCACAGCATACAGATAAAGATTGGACCTGATTTTATTGACCCTTTGATTGAATCTAAAATTACTGGAAAACACGGGTACAATCTGGACAGATGGCTTCAGGGCAGAATGGAGAGAAACATTGTTGGGCTTGCATCTGAAAAAGCAGATTTTGCAGTTGTTGAAGGTGTTATGGGGCTATATGATAGCGGTGTTGGAAAGGAATTCAGCACCATTGCCTACTTTGAAAGGCTTGGAATTCCATATATCCTGGTTGTGGATGTGTTCAAGTGGGCTGAGTCAATATATTATGCTGCTAAGGGCTTTATAAAGAAAAACTGCATCGGTGTGATCCTGAATGGTTACGCTGGAGAAAGACACCTTAAAATGATTGAAGATGTTTTTCTGTCCCATGGTATCAGGATTGTTGGAAAAATACCTTATAGAGAAGAGTTCAAAATGCCTGAGAGACACCTTGGGTTGAATCTGGATCAGGATAAAGAGAAACTAATTTATAGATCCAGAGAAATAGCTAAATTTATAGATCTTTCATTCACTGAACATTTACCTGAGATTTCTGGTATGAATCCCATAAACAGAACGAATGTTCAGAGGAAAAATGTCTACATAGCAAGGGATGATGCGTTCTGTTTTTATTATGAAACTTCCTTAGACTATTTTTTGAAGAGACATAATGTAAGATTTTTTTCACCCTTAAATGACGAAGTGCCAGAGAAAGCTGATCTAATATACATAGGTGGTGGATATCCAGAACTTTTTGGCGAAAGGCTAGAATCCGCTCTTAAACTGAAATCCTTCCTGAGGGATTATGTTGATAATGGTGGGTATCTATACTCTGAGTGTGGTGGTA
>JAKBQK010000322.1 GCA_021835265.1 Thermoplasmata archaeon | reverse complement strand
CGCCAAGCCTTCCACCTGCATACATTGCAAAGGAAGAAATTGTTCCACCAACCATAAAAACCAGAGAGATAAAGAATGTTGGGACTCCGAGTATTTCATTCATATAAATAGAACTGTAAATCCAGATGGAAGAAAAGCCAAGGCCCCTTATGGCCGATGAAATTGCAACCAGTTTAACATTATCCATTAAGATCAAGCTATGTTGTTAAAACATAAAATTATTTTTGTATAAAAGATCACTCTTAATTTGTTAGTTTATAGATATATATTCTTAAGTTTTTGTGCGAAGAAACATGTTCCAATACTACTATACATAGCGTAATAATTCTTGTTATATACTTTAAATATTCTGACACCTTATGAAATTATGAAAAACCTTGAATAACCAACGCAAAAGAGATGTCAATAGCAATACGGAATGAGATATCTCGTTCAGAGGAATCAAGGTACGATCACCGGTTGCATGGCATCCTTCTCGTCAGCGAGGGAATGAATTGCTATGACGCATGAAGCATACTTGGCGAGAACCCAAAAACAATGGAAAGGTGGGTAAACGGATTCAACGAGAAAGGTTTTAACGCCCTCAGGGAAGGTGCGCGATCCGGAAGACCCGCAAAGCTTACAACTCAGCAGATGGCAGAGATTAACAGTGATCTGAGAAAGAGTCCCGTGGAATTCGGATATGAACAGAATCTCTGGGATGGAAAGCTTCTCATGCATCATATCTTCGAGAAATTTCACGTGAAAGTGGGTGTAAGGACTTGCCAGCTGATCTTTCACAGGCTTAAATTCCGCAGGCGAAAGCCCAGACCGGTAATCTCCAAGGGTGATCCTGTGAAACAGGACGCTTTTAAAAAAACTCTCTGAAGACCTGAAGAGAGACAATACGGATATATGGTCACTGGATGAATGCCATTTCTACCCGCATGGAACCACCCTGGCCATGTGGATACCACCCGAAGATAAAGATCCGGCAGTACTGCATTATCCCACAAGGAAAGGTATAAACGTATTCGGAGCGGTGAACATCAGGACAGGAGAATTCGCAGGCATGATGTCGGATGTGTTCAACGCCATAACATTCCTGAGATTTCTTACCGTTCTGATGAAATGGGGAAACGGAAAGAAGATGCAGATCATTCTGGACAACGCCAGATACCATCACGCAAAGCTGCTCCTGCCATGGTTGGAGAAAAATAAAGACATGCTGTTTCTTGATTATCTCCCACCATACTCCCCAGAACTGAATCCCATAGAGCGGGTGTGGAAACTCCAGAAAAAATTGAGATTGCATAACCAGTACTTCCCCGATCTCAAAGGAATGATAAAGGCGGTTGCCAAGCAATTCCTGTTATGGATTGAAGAAAATGAAATCCTCAAAACACTATGTCACATGGAATGAGGAACATGTGCGATAATACTTATTGCGTTATGTATAATATATGCATCTATACATCAGCGTTAGTCAGCTGGGGATATTACGCATTCCAGAAACAGGAGGATGATAAAGGGTGTAAAGTCACGATTCAATACAATATCTTCAATATTCAATTTTAAAAGAGCAAAAATTTATATTGATAATAATACATTATTAGTTAAATCAAAATATAGGTGATCTTCCTGGTACACGAAAACGATAAAATGTCTCCGTTGAATGATTGCGAGAATTGGTTTAAAGGTCTCTTAAGAGAATTGAATGATAATAATTTTGATATAAGGGAGTACTATGATACTGAAGAAAAGCTAAAACAAGTGTTTCTTGCTATTTGCGAAGATGTCTCCAAAAGATATGATATGAAAGAGTATATTGGATATGGGGGGTCGGCGATAGTTATAAGAGTTTGTGAGAAAAATAGTACTAAGAGTTTTGCCCTAAAGGTTGGGCATCTAAAACAACCCAGTGACAAGAAAAACACTGTTCAAAATGAAATAAATGCTTTAAGTAATCTGCGTCATGACAATATTATAAGTTTATATTATTCCAATCGAATTGAATTTTATCCTATATTTTACTATGTAATGGATCTCAGTGAGAAAGACGGAGATTTATATAATTATATTACCAAACTCATAAAAACACCTGACTCATCAGATTTGCATAAAGTGCCTGAAAAAAAAGGAGAATTTATAGATCAATCAGTCAATTTATTGGGTTTAGAGGTGAGTAACACATATACAAACAGGAAGAGGAAAAAATTTTTAACAATTGTAGAGGAAATATACGCCTATTTTAACCAGATTGCGGATGCACTCTCATACATGCACGATGAAGGAAGATATGTTCACGTAGATATAAAACCATCAAACATTTTAATTATAAACAATAAGGCAGTTCTAAGTGACTTTGGCTCTGCAATAAATCGCGATCCGGATGATGTTTCTATCATTGAAATAGGTCCATTTACAAGAGAGTACTCTCATAAAGACTTGTTTGAAGGAATGGAAGGGGTCACAGGTGGTAGGGTAAAAAAAATAAAAAAATGCGACATTACACCAATATTTGATATATACGCATTAGGTAAGACTATTTTACAAATTTTGAAACTAATTTACGATGAGTATTCAGAATTTGTTTCTGATAGCTATCTATTTTCCTACCTTCACTTATCTGCTTGCAGAATGCTTGATGGTGAAAATCTGCACAGTAGTAGACAGAAAGACGGATCTGTGATTCTTAAGAGTACATTCTTTACAGAAGAATGGTTTGGTATGGATAAGACGCAGTTTGAATCTTTGAAATACAAAGACTCAAAATCAATTAGTGAGGATTTTAAGAAAGCAAAGATTAAAATTCCTTATCCAGAAAAAATACCCGAACTTGATCCATTTTATAAAAAACGAATAACGGACGATTATGATATCATTATACCATTCAGTCCTAGAGTGAAAAAAATTGTGGAAACCCCATACTTCAGAAGACTAGAATCTGTTTCGCAACTTGGATTTGTCAATACAATATTTCCATCCGTGACCCATAATCGGTTTGAACATTCAATTGGAGTATTTGGAATCGCCTGCTCGTATATTCTACAATTGTATAATGACCCATATAACCCACTTTTTAAACAGATAGTTAATGAGAAAGACATCAAGAATTTAATGATTGCATCACTGCTTCATGATATAGGACATTATCCGCTTTCTCACGAAATATGCGAAGTTTTACAGGCAAATGAAGCAGCAAAGATTGAACATGAGAGGCTTAGTGCAGAAATTATCAAAAAGTCTAGCACCTTAAGAGAAATATTGCTTCTTTCTGATAATGAGGGTGGCTGGGGTCTGGATGAAAAAGACCTAGATACAATCTCATTAGTTATCAAACATAGAAAGAATACAGTTTATAATGATGTTGATCTAAAAATACGCATGCTTTCGTCAGTATTAGATGGTTTTATTGATGCTGATAAAATGGATTATTATCGTAGGGACAGTTTAAACGCATATCTTAAATACGGATCTGGGGTTGACGTTACAAGGTTAATATCCAATCTTACAATTGACATGAAGAAGAGAGAGAACCAATCCATAGATTTTGTATTAAGTGTTTATGAAAAAGGAGAAACTGCTGTAGAATCCTTGGTTTTCGCAAGATACTTACTTTATAAAACCATGTATTGGCATCATACTGCTCGTTCGGTTAGAGCCATGTTGGGTATTGTTCTATATGAAATTGTCAAGAAAAAGAAAATAAAAGATTTTGTTTCAGATATTGAAAACTTACAATTAAACAATTCAGACCATATCGACATCCAAGATATCTTAAATGTTATTCGAAAATATTTGGACAACAAGGGAAAGAAGGAAACACAGCCCAATTTTCGCAGTTTTCCTAATGAAATGCTTAATATGATAGAGGAAAGAAATTATTATAAGAGATTGCTAACGCTTCATCAAAATGAGGATAGAACTCTAATAGAAAATATAATCAAAAATGGTAGCTTAAATTCACTTTTAACAATTACCAATAAACTTCAAAAAGCTTTCCTTGAAGATGTTAGGAGACATGGAGATATTGAGAGAAAAGGAAATTCTAAAAAAGATGATGGGTTATCCAAAACGGTGTTTGCAACAAAAAACAAACTGGAAGGAATACTTGAAAGTGAGACTAATCTTTTCATAATTGATATACCACCTCCACCATGGGCTACAAAAAGGGGACAAGAAGAGGACTTTCGCATTGTTCCAGAACCTTCACGAATAAGCAGAGAATATCTTCGATTAGAATCGAATAGAGGGAGGGAAGCTGAAGTTTTTGAAATATATAAAAATTTAATGAATACTCTAACCAAGATTAGGTTATTTGTCCACCCTAAAATAAGGGATTTCATCCAATACCTTTATACAAATGAACAAATAAAACAGTTTCTTAAGGATGTATTACCCGATTGGCCGAGCAATTTCTAAAAACATATTAATTTTGGGCTCTTAATTGAACTTACTTAGAAATTACAACGAATTCATAGCCAATGCTGTCGGTGGCTATACCCTAATTGGAGCTAATATTGTCTTATAATATTTCAAGTTTTCTTATTCTTCGAATGTGGGACACTATTCTATGATCTGCCCATGTTGAACAGATTGTGCCAGGTTCCAGTGCAGAACAGTGCATGATCTATCCTGTCATCCCTCCTCTGTGCTATATTCCATCCAAGCATCTTCTTATCCGCTGCAAATCCGGATTCTGAATTGCTCCTCTGGTGGTACTCTTCCAGGTATGGCATGGTATTCTCAACAAACTCCTTCATTGTGTCTTTCCATTTCTTTGATCCATTCAGGGTGGAATTCTTCTTTGGTATTATGAAAACCTTCGTATTGCCAAGTCTGTCCATGTATGACGGGGATGAATAATACCTGTCAAGACGGATGGAATCCATCTCTATCCAGATGGATGAGAGAAGATTCATGGCGCGATCATAAGCTTCCCTCTCAGATTTCATCGACGACCCGAAGGCTATGTACAATCTGGTTTCTAGATCCATTATGGCAAATGAATATGCAAACAGCCTCTTCTTATGTTCCTTTGCCTTCTTCGTTCTGTCTTTCTCTTCCCTGTTTTCAGGGCTTTCCTTTGCGAGATCCTTCAGCTTCTGAGCATATGATTCGTAATTCTTCTTCACCGTGAGGCCATATCCTGTACCATCACCAGTTGCCCTTGAACCTTTCTGAAATAATCGGTTCTGAAATCACAAAAACCGGAACATGTGTCAATTTAAACAACGATGAAATTGGTGTTCTGCCACTATTCGTTATGGCTCCAATTACTGATTATAAATCTCATTGTGACTCGGTGCCACGGGTGGTTGAGTTTATCTGGGAAAAATCAATAATTTATCTAAAAATTAGTAGTAGATTTGTTCCAATTGAGAACTGTTTCACAGGAATGATTGATCAGAAGAATAGTAAAAGTGACTGAAATGGAATTTCTGAAAATACTGGATGCAGAAAGGATTGTT
>JAKBQK010000593.1 GCA_021835265.1 Thermoplasmata archaeon | reverse complement strand
CTGAGATTTAGTATCTTTGTTAAGAAAACTATGCCTTTTTCAACAAAAATGTGCTGAAAATTTATCCTCTGGGAAAAATATCCTAAAGCAGCGATCCGATGTTTGAGGTCTATCACAAATTTCATATTAAGAAGCTTCAGCACACTTCCAACGTTTTTCTTAAGTTTCGTGGGAAATGCCTTGATTGGGAATTTCATTATATTCAAGGAGATATATACAGTTGAAACTTCACGGGTCTGGTCCAATCCAATGTCCAGTTTTGGGATCATGCCACATTAACGAGATGTCACATTAATGATAAGAATGAGAAATCCAGATAAAGCCATAACGGCGGATATAAAATACATGGTATGAAGAATTCCGGTAAAAATGGCGAATATACCTATGAAGATAGCGCCGAACGCATAACCGGAATCCCTCCAGAGTCTGTAAACTCCAAGTCTTCTCCCCCTTTCGGCAGGATTTGTATTATCATTCACCGCAGCAATCAGCACCGGATAGAGTAGTGCCATTCCAACTCCAGTTAATGAGCTTGTTAATACCAGATAAAATGTTCCTTTGGCAAGACTTAGAAGAAAAAACCCAGTGGAGACAATCCAGAACCCAGACACTATTGGAATCAATCTTCCAATTCTGTCCGACAATATTCCGGTAAAAATCTGCAATATCCCCCACGTTAACTGGTAAGCAGCCACAATAAATGCAATTTCCACAAGATCATAATGCTTAGTTAAGAGGAATATGGGCATCACTCCCCAGAAGAAAGTGTCGGCGAATTTTTCTATAAGGCCGCCCTGGGAAAAGGAAAAGAGCTTTTTATTTCTCCAAGAAGTATCCATGAAAATCTCTCCAAATCCGGAATTTTTCAGTGGTTGGGACATTTTTGACGATTCAGTCTTTGCAGCTCCGTATGTCTCCCTGAGAAAGAAGAGGGAAAGGAAAAGTGCAATGATGATGGTTATCATGGAAAATAGTGCGGATGATCCCCTGATGCCATAGGATGCAACCAGGTATCCAGTAATTATTCCTGCCGAAGCCTGACCCATGTATCCAGAAGCTTCATTTCCGCCAACTGTGAAACCACGCTGATCCATAGAACTGAGGTCAATGCCTGAAGTTACAGTCATGGTCCATGTCAATGCCTGGTTGAATCCAACCGCGATGTTTGCTACAATTATCATGATCCACGAGTTGGCGTAGTAAAATATCACAGGCACAGGGATCCCCATAATCCACCCCGCAATTAGAATTTTTTTTCGCCCATAACTGTCTGCCCATTTTCCCGCATATAGATTTAAAATTGCCTTGGTGAAACCAAAAGTTACAAGAAAGGAAAGTAAGTATAGATATGATGTAATATGAAAAACATCTGTGGCAAGGACCGGAATAAGAACCCTTTCAACACCAAGAAACCATCCGGTAAAAACTGTAAGCAGCATAAGTAATGAGTATTGCGGGAGATTTTTTCTGATTCCCGTATCTAAATTAATCTCACTCCTTTGAACACCTTTGACCATAACTGTCACTTGATTTTCCTGAGAAAATTTCCAATCACATTTTCATACAACTATGATCAAATTCTTACAGGGGTCTTGAGTTTTCCCAGAGCATCTGAAAGTGTTCGTTTGACTGGAGTACACAGTTACTGCATGGTTCAACAATTCCATAGACTTCATGTCCTTCATCCATGGACACCATAAAAGAAATAGATCTGTCGAAGATGAGGTACCTTGTTCCTACTTTACTGTGAATTCTCATATCTATATTATTGTGCAATCTGGCATTCACATCATAGGAATTTGCCAGTATCATCCTTTTTTCTACGTTATTTCCTCTGGAAGCAATCAGGTCCATGGTGTCACCATCAATAATTTCGAGTTTCGGATCAACAACATGGATTGATCTACTGGCATTTTTAATCTCTCCCCTGATGTAATCCTTTACTCTCTCTATACCCAGGATATTCCACGAACCGTTGATTTTACCAGATCTACTTTTTTGGTCCTCTTTTGTAACATGTATGTATTTTACTATATTTTTAAACGCTTTCATCTGTTTTTCAATAAGTGTATCTGTATACAATCTCAAACTGGTTTCTGCTTCTGCAATTCTGTAGATCATGTTCTCTGATTTCATTTTTTGGACCAGACCTATACTTTCCATTTTTTCAATAACATTATACACTTTTGTGTGGGGAATCCCGGTATCATGGCTGAGGTCCAGAGCTGATTTCTGACTTTCTATTAAACTCATGAAAATTAAGCTCTCATAATGGGTCAATCCCAGTGTTTCTAAATGTCCAATGATCTCTGTCTTATCTCTGACATCACTGTCCATATTCATATTCTCCCATGTTTATTGATCTGATTTTTTCCATCTCTGGTATGGCGTTAAGACCTAAAAATGAGAAATCTTTCCTGAATTCAGCATAGGATTCAGATTGGAGCAATTTATTGCTCAATCTCTCATATCCAAGAGTAGATGATGTCTTTGGACTCATGTTTGCCCCACATGCTGAACCAGAATAGTGGGCCGGGAACATTTCAACGTAATCGGGAAGGGGGAGTATCTTCTCAGTTATGCTCTCATAAAGCTCTCTTGTTGTATCCTGACCGGCGAGATCCGGTCTTCCCACATCTCCAACAAATAGCGTATCTCCGGTCAAGAGACTATTTGGAATTTTTGTGCTCCTGCTCAGGTCATAGTAAAGCAAAGATATACTCTCTGGGGTGTGACCGGGTGTATGAATTATTCTCAATCCTATATTCCCAAATTTAAGGAACTGATTCTCTTTAAGTGGATCGAAAGAGAATTTTACTTTTGCGTCCTCAAACATATATATTCTGGCACCTGTGGCATCTTTGAGATTTCTGGACCCTGAGATGTGATCGGCGTGTATATGGGTTTCTATAACTCCTACTATCTCAATTCCCCTGTTATTACCATATTCAATATACGATGATATATCTTTCATGGGATCCACAATCAAACCAACCGAGTGGGATGGACAGCCCAATAGGTATGATGCACAACTGCTTTCTTCCCGGAGAAATTGCTTTATAAATGGCATATGATGTTATTATCTAATAGATAATAAAGATTTACCGCATCCATCATTGCATTTATTCCTCCATGAATAGTTGATATCTGAAGGATTATACCTTAACATCCCCAAGATTACCAGCAGATCTTCATTGTATACTTGGGCGTTTTTCCAGTGATCGACATCACGTTAACCCTGACAATTTCTACAACCCAATGAAAATTGTTCCATGCAACTATCCTTATGATAGCTGAATGTTGGTCAAAGTGACATCCTCCCACGGTGTTAAAGACTTCCAGTGGTAAACTCACTTTGATATTTGCAGAAAAATGGACTTACTGAGATCCCAATAGATATCCTCATTGAGAGCCCTACGCCATTCATAGGGATACATGGGAATCTGTAAAACTTAATCTGTAAAACTGAAACATTCAACGGAATCCATCAGACTTACCAAATGTTCAATCAGAAATGAAGAAATAGGCCATCAGATCTGTTCAACACCAGTCTGTCATGAGAAGGGACATCAGTGGGAATACCAGAGATTTCATCCTCAACCTGTAACCTGCCATATATGTAATGACGCTCGCAAATGTTAAAATGAACCTAACCCTATGTTAAATAGAGATCACATGTCACTTAAAACTCTTGAGGAAGCTTATGTAGTGGATTCCGTAAGGACTCCAATAGGAAAAAGAAATGGAAGCCTTCGTGATGTTCACCCTGTAGATCTCCTTGGAGACCTGACAAAGGCCATAATCAAGAAAACATCCATCAATCCATCAGAGGTGGATGATTTTATAATTGGGTGTGTGAGCCAGGCAGGAGATCAGGGGTTTAACATTGCAAGAAATGCATGGCTCTCCGCCGGTCTCCCAGAGTCAGTTCCGGGAGTCACACTTGATAGACAGTGTGGTTCAAGCATTCAATCCCTTCAATTCGCGGCAAACGGCATCAGATCAGGACAGTATGATGTGGCAATGGCAGGAGGGGTTGAATCCATGACCAGAGTACCGATGGGGAGCACCATAAACAGCACCGGGAATCCAATAACATTCGGTCTAACCTTGCGATACGGAATTGAGAACGAGTGGTTCAGCCAGGCAAAGGGTGCTGAAATAATAGCAAATAAATGGCATATTGATCGTTCAGAGATGGATATGTTTAGCTTCAATAGCCATAAAAAGGCCATTGCTGCAGCTGAGGCTATGCAGTCAGAAATAGTGCCCGTAAAGATAGGGATCAAGCAGGATGAGTCGGGGGAAGCAATCCTTTTTGATCACGACGAAGGGGTAAGGCCAAATGCGGATCTTGGAAAAATGATGGATCTACCTCCAGCTTTTCCGGGTCTAAAACTAATCACTGCTGGGAATTCCAGTCAGATCTCCGATGGAGCAAGTATTGCACTTGTAGCCAATGAAAATTACTGCAGCAGAAACAATCTTAAGCCCAGGGCCAGGATAATAGAAACAGCCGCCGTTGGGGTAAACCCGGTCACAATGCTTACAGGCCCAATACCTGTCACTCACAAACTGTTGGAAAGGGCAAACATGTCCATTGATCAGATCGATCTGTTTGAGGTCAACGAGGCTTTTGCATCGGTTGTGCTGGCGTGGCAAGAGGAATTTGACGTACCTTCTGAGAGATTAAATGTGAACGGCGGGGCAATTGCACTTGGTCATCCGCTGGGTGCAACAGGAACACGTATTCTGACAACAATGATCAATGCACTTGAAACACGAGGTAAGCGCACCGGTCTGATTGCAATATGCGAGGGCGGAGGAATGGCTAACGGTGTCATAATAGAAAGAATTCAGCAGTAATAAATGGGAATTTAAAAATAAAATTTTCGTGATTTACGTAATCTATTGAAGAACGGGAGAAATTAAACAACCTATTAGGCGTTAGTGAAGCAATTGTGAAGTTTAAAATGGCAATTAGTGAAAAGAGTTCATTAACCTAATCATTTATAATTCCCAGAATCAGACTGTGGGAGAAGGGTAGCTTAAGACAAGATGTTATAGCAATTTCTATGGCGTAATTGCAGATCAAGCACTTGTTCAAGCCAATAGAGACGTTCTCTCAAGTAAATTATCATCGTCTTAGCTATTTAAAAACTGAAATGTGACTATTTCAAAATGTTAGAAATCCACAAATTACTCAGTGTATAGGCTAAATACGTTATTTCAGTTGAAACGCACTTGGATTTGCATCAATGAGATTTAAGGGCGAAATATCATATTAAGTTCGCACAAACATTTTTAAGAACTTAGACGTAATATCTCAATAGAAATAGAATCGAACAAGAAATAAAAAATAGTGAATTAAATGGAACCTAAAAATCAAATGTCAAAGACGGAAGAAGTTTATCTGTATATAATACAAAAATCGCAGTCAAACACAAACTTTGGGGCAACATTGTTTAATAA
>JAKBQK010000393.1 GCA_021835265.1 Thermoplasmata archaeon | reverse complement strand
TATCCCCTGAAAATTCCAAACTAAATTCTTCTTCAGGAAAAGCTTCATTGATTAGTGATATTCCTTTGAGTATCTTGGCCTTGGAATACGAAGTTTCTATCTCAATAACTTTGTAATTTCTCTTAGAAATCATATTTATCCTGTATGAACTTGTATAAATCCCATGTTAAATAGATTGTTGCATCTTTTTTCAGTTTAGGCAAAGCGAATTCGTTCCTGAAACAGTATGTTTAGTTTCGTTGAATAGAATAGAAATACTTCCACATGAAACTGAAATGGGCTTGGCCGTATCAATTACAGATGTAATGGAATACTTTATCAATAGTGTTGAAATATTTATTCTTGACTTTTAAGGCTAAATATGAAAGAATGTTTTAAACGATTTCTAAATTGATGCTTCATAATTAAGTCATAATAGATTTTTTGGTGAAAGAATCCTTTTGCGGGAAAACGTAAGACCTCAAGTAATTCTACTTATGTTATATTAATTGGAGGTTTATAGAATTGGATAGGGGCGATTATTCCACGTCCAGTGTGAATTGGTTTTCTATTATTACTTATATCTACACTCTCAAAGGATTTGTGTATTTCTTAAAATGTTCGGCAAAAAGAGGACAATCCAGAGACACGAGTAAAAGACGAGAGATTACACGTGTATCAATTGAGAAGCTACATCTAACATATTATTAGTTTTCTTTACTACTTTCCAATATTATTATACCCTATCCAATTAAATACGCTTAGCAGTCCGTAGGACTGCTCCATTACGGGATAAATCCTTCCTTTCGCAGTCCGCTTTAGCTTACCCCCTCCTAGCTATGGCAAAAATTCACCCCTCCTTTTTCGCTTCGCTCCAAATTCCACCCTCTTTTTGCCTTTGTTCGTCTCGGAGGTCTAATTAGGTATAGGCAAGTTTCCGCCTTCGGTGTTCACTTGTCGCTTTGCTACAGCCTATTACCGTGATTTGTCCATTCCTTTCGTCTGTCCACCGACCACTCGTCTCCTGTCCTTTGAGACAAACTTCTTAAAAAGAAGTTTGATTAAACAGACGTGAATAGAAGTAAGGACTATTTTTATATTTGTTAGGCATAGATTTTGTATGGTCAAACAGAGGCGTGATAAAAAGAAGAGGGAAAGGAAGAAAGGTAAACGCATGATTATGAACGGAGTCAAAGGAGTTGCTCGAACAACAGCCAATAAATTTACTGCAGATATCCCAAGTTATACCAAGGATGGAGCGAAAATAGTTGATGGAATTTATGTAATTATTAAGTCCTATGTAAAAAAGAATGGAACAGTGGTGAGGTCATACAAGCGGAAAAGGTAGGTTGATTTATTATCAGCTTATTCTTTAGTTTTTGTATTAGTTTGTTTAACTTTTCTTCTCTTCTTATATCCGACAATGCCAGTTATTAATACTGTTATGACGATTATTATTATCAATAATGCGAGAATTATATAGAACCAGTTAATATTTGAGGTTATCAAATAGAGTAATTCAGATATGAAAACTGTCACTATAATAATTAATACAATAAATGTTGCAATTCCAAGTCTGTCCGCATAGAGGGCAGTAAATCCAAAAGAGCATAATACCACCCCTACGAATAGTAGAATGAAGCCATAGAAGAGATTCTGCGCCTCAAACATGATTATGACTCCGTTGGCTATTGACAAAGCTAATGAATCGATGAACAGACTGTATAGGAAATGCGAGTTTCTTTTTTTTCTTTCTTGATTGATTAAGATATTGTTCTGAAACACATTCTTGTTGTTTAGTGTTTGTGCATCACTCGTGGCGTTTGCCATTGTTTGTTTTATTAGCTCGTTCACATCGATACTAGATTTGTTAGTAATATCACCTAAGGTTTTAGCCATTACGTTTTGGGCGTAACCAAACACTTCTTGCATAATATCGTTTTTACCTGAGAAGGTCAGAATTAGTCTTGATGTTAAACTAATGAAAAAAAGCAGAGTGGGGAAGACATAAATTAGTACCTGAAAAGGGGCTAAAGAGACGGTTAAACTCATAATATACTTAGTGTGGGCATATATTTAATTATTCGCATTTATGTGGGAAAGAATAAGGTTATTGTGGAGAGGATGGCGTAGTAAAACATCTTTTTTTTTTACTTCAAGAGTCTATTATAGAATTCTAAAATAACAAGCTTAATGTTCATATCATTTGATGTTGTTATTTCATCGGGGATGGGTTTAGTAGCCGTAATAGTAGCTATTGTGAGTTTATTGGATGGTAGGAAGAGGACGAAACTATTAGAGACGATGATAAAAACATTACCTTATACAACAAAAAAGAAAAGAACAAAATTAAATCCTAATAAAAAGTTGAGCAAAGACACGGCTTTAAGCAAGGCAATGGCAGACGATATTCAAAGGATGAGACTTGAATTAGAGAAGGAAAAACTTCAATGGCAGAAGAATAAGGATATTGCGAAGGGATTAGCGTGGATAATTAACCGATTAGATTCTTATGACGAGGATAAAGATGATAATAATTTTTAAAACCTTAACCTGATTTTTGATTTCATGATATCTGAAGAGGGAGTATTCCAAATGAAGATAAGGTCATTCACCGTCTGAAATTACGAATTTATGAGAAAGAATGGCAAGAGCCAAGATGTCCTGAATATCAATTTTTTGTTAATGGTTATCAAGAAAGAAATGGGATGCATGTAGGAGGTTATTGCAAGAAAATTTCTAAAAGTAAATTCAGTTTCATTTCGCCTATGAAAAGTGCGAAGAATAAATAAACTTTGGACGTATGACTAGTTTGTGGGAGTAGGGGTTAAAGGAGTTTATTCGCTTGATGCTTTTGGTGAGACTGATTCATTTGGTGACTACTTTTCGAATGAAGAAGTTTTAGAAATTAATGGTAATAAACTAAAGATCATTAAAGGGGAATTTTGGACTTCAAAACAAAGACAAGGTTTATCCTTACATGAAATTTCGTATCGAGCATGTTTTAAACCGCAGTTACCACTCTTCTTTATCCAGAAACTAACCAATATAAATAGTGTCATTTTTGACCCTTTTATGGGTAGAGGAACAACAGTAGTAGAGGGCGTTTTGAATCGCAGGCGCTCAATAGGTATGGACGTCAATCCCCTTTCTGAGATTTTGACCTTTCCAAGAATCAATATTCCCCAAATTAGGAATATTTTTAATAGAATTGATTCAATTGAATTAGAACAGAACCTTAGGGCGGAAAAAGATTTGTCCATGTTCTATCATCCCGCCACAGAATCCGAATTAGTCAGCTTGAAGGACTACTTATCATACCGTAAAGAGGAAGAACAAGAAGATAACGTTGACAAGTGGATAAGAATGGTAGCTACAAATCGTTTATCGGGGCATTCCTCAGGATTTTTCTCTGTTTACACATTACCACCAAACCAGGCAACAACTCCTGAAGAGCAAATAAGAATCAATGTGAAAAGACAGCAAAAGCCTGAGTATAGGGACGTAAAAAAAATTATCAAGAAGAAAACATTATCTTTGCTTAATGACCTTAGTGAGGAGTTTATAAATAGGATTAATAGTGTGGGGTCAAAATCAGAATTATTGGTTGAGGACTCTCGTTTTGCGTCCAGATACTTAGGAAACGAATCGGTCGACCTTACGGTAACCTCACCCCCTTTTCTAAATATAGTTCAATATTCAAAGGATAACTGGTTAAGATGCTGGTTCAATAATATAGATATTAAAGATATTGAGAAAAAGATCTTTATCACCCCAAATTTGGATAAGTGGCGCCAGTTTATTGGAAATGTTCTCGGGCAATTATTTATACTCACCAAAAAAGGTGGCTACGTAGCTTTTGAGGTAGGAGAGGTCAAAAATGGTACAATTAATTTAGATGAGTATGTTGCTTTGGATGGTATAAATAATGGATTCGAAGTTATTGGGATATTCGTGAATACGCAACAATTTACAAAAACTTCTAACATTTGGGGAGTTAAAAATCAAAAAAATGGGACAAATACCAATAGAATTGTTTTATTTAGAAAGGGGAATTAATTATGGTAGATGAAGATTACGTAAGAAATTTAGAAAGAATAATTCAAGAAATGTTAAAACCACTCAAAGATATACCATTTGCCTTGGTTATTAAAGCAATTAGTGGGCACGAAGTGATTCCGTTCGACCAAGGTTGTGAAGAAGATAAGAATTTGCTTGATTTAATACAAGCCGCTGTGATTATAGCAGGCGAACAAATGGTAAGCAAAGGAGTTTATGCACGAAGGGTAAACGAAATTGGCAATGCAATAGAGCCGTTTGTGCGAGAAGCACTTATCAAATTAGGCCTGAATGCAGATACGCCTTCGGATAAAGATGGGAAAAAGCAGGCAACAGGTTATCCAGATCTTTTTATAAATTGGAACGGAAAAACTCACTACATTGAGTGTAAAACTTACAATGAGAAAACAGAAGTCACCAGACAAAGGTCTTTTTACCTATCACCTTCAGATAAGTTCAAAGTAACAGAGGATGGTCACCATTTCTTGGTATCTTATGAGATGACTCGAATAGGTTCAAATGGCTCTATGGGGGACAGGTATAAACCCATTCACTGGAGGATTTTGTCCCTTGAGAAATTAACGGTCAATGTCAAATATGAGTTTAACACTGACAATAGGGGATTATACAGTTCTAGTAAAGGACTTATATTGAGAGAAGGAGAAGTTAGTTGAGTGTCTGTATTCACTTAATTAAATAATCTGATACCTACCAATTTCGCTGAAAATAGGATTTGCTTACATTTTTAAATGGGCTTGGCCGGATTTGAACCGGCGGCCTTCGCTGTGTGAGAGCGATGTCATAACCGCTAGACCACAAGCCCATGCTTCCGTATGATAAATATGATTTATTTGTTTGGTCACCTTTAATGAATAATACGTATCTCTATATGCCGTATTACTTATCTGATTAGACTTCAGAAGAAAATTTACGGGACCATTCCATTTTACAATAGCAAAAGCATAAACTCATTTACCGATTACGGAGAGCAAGGCAGTTGTATGACAAATGGAAATAAGAGAATGGATACGCATCTGCCCATGTTATATGGCACTGAATTTACTAATTATGGGGGTAACCAATTACTCTACAGCTCGGGAAGTTATTAATGTATTTATATTCCGATACTTATACCATTTTTACTACATTATGCGGCACAATTCAAAGAACGCTTATAACTAACTGCTATAGGAATTGCATTTAAACTTTAAAAATCCGTGAGCGAATATCGCTTGAGAATTTTATACTAAAGCCACTTTGCTTAGGAAAGTTTGGATATTAAAGTTCTGATCTTAGTTGAAAAATTTTGAATAAACTCCACTTCCAGATTAGAATTTTGTATGCGGAAGCCGGGATTTGAACCCGGGTTAAGGGCTTGGGAAGCCCCTGTGATAACCGCTACACTACTTCCGCTAAATAAAAAAAATGAGGGGTACTC
>JAKBQK010000067.1 GCA_021835265.1 Thermoplasmata archaeon | reverse complement strand
GGGAGAATTGAATTTTCTTGTAAAGATTGCTGAAGCCAGAGAATGAATGCTTGCCCTTGAATGCATCATAAGTGAAAACTTTGTTGTATATGACCTCATTCGTCTCGTTATCGAATCCGGACATCTCGTCCACTTCCGTTATTCTTCTGACGACCGAATCACCGCTCCTTATGAATTTGTTAAATATAACCGTGTTCAGGTAAGTTAGCATAATCCTCGGTATATTCAGGGGAGCGCTTTCCAGTCTGTTTACAGTAGCCTCCATTGAATCCGCGTGTATTGTGGAATATGTGGTATGACCGGTTGCCATAGCCTGGAAGAGCGATGATGCTTCTCTTCCTCTTACCTCTCCCACCACAATATATGTCGGCCTCTGCCTCATTGCCATCTTAACGAGCTCGAACATATCAATTCTTGCGAGACCATTATCCCTGGTATCAAAATCTGATTCCCTGGTTGACGTTGCAACCCAGTTCTGGTGTAGTATGTTTATTTCCCTTGTCTCCTCTATGCTGAATATTTTTGTGTTTGGTGGAACCAGCATCAATAGTGCATTCAGGGTTGATGTTTTTCCCACTGCGGGTACGCCTGCAATAAGTGCGGAACTCAGGTTCTCGATCATGTACCAGAAATATGTAACAACTTCAGCGTTTGCGGTTCCGTATTTTATAAGCTCCACGGGCGTGAATGGGCGTTCCCGGAAGAGTCGCATTGTGAATGTGGATCCTCTTGTTGATATCTCGCTTCCATATATTGCCTGGACCCTGTGTCCCTGTTGGGTTGAACCGTCGAGTATAGGCTCAGCTACGGATATGTCCTTGTTGCACATCTGCGCAAGCTTTATGACATATGAGTTCAGTACCGCAGGATCGGGGAAATTTATGTTTGTTTTTATCGATCCATATTTTCTGTGATACACGAATAATGGAACGTTGTATCCATCGCATGAAATATCCTCCACATATGGATCCCTTACGACGACCTCAATTACTCCAAGACCCTCGAAATCCCTTCTAAGATAATACTTGATTTTTTCTTTTGACTGATCGGAAAGCCTGACCTGGTATGCTTCTATATAATCATCCAGCACTTTACCGATATCGAATCCTTCGAATGTGTTCAGGTAACCTTTGATGTTCGGAATAACCATCTGCATTTCTCTTGGCAGTGCATTAAGGAATGCTCTTTCGATCTCATTCAGCTGAGGCTCGACCACACTGTATATGGTTTCCAGTTTTTCCCGGTCCCACTGGATCTCGACGGACCCTGTAGTTCCAATAATATCGTATCTGTCTATAAGATCGAGATTCTCATTTCCTGAAGTTTTGGAAATGGGTTTCCTCATTTTTGTTCTTCTAAGGGTGAATTGCGCCATTCTTAACCTCTAAACAATACCTGATAATAAGGTATCTGTAATGTCATACAATATTCGAATAAAAATATTGTTAATTCAGAAAGATAATAATTTCGTCCTGGTTTAAATAAAGTCGGCAACTTTTATACTTTATTTCGCATTCCCGACTACCTTCCACAAAAACGGGCCGATAGATCAGAGGTAGATCGCTTCCTTGGCATGGAAGAGGTCCGGGGTTCAATTCCCCGTCGGTCCATAAAGTATCAGTCTTTTGCAAAGTTTAATTCTGACCAATTTTAAAGACCTTTTTTGCATTGCCAACTATGTATCAATATGTGAATCCAAAGAACTTTTTATAAACGCCAGAAAATATTTTGCTTTTCTTCGACCATTGGAAATTATTACTTTAACACTTGATAGTTTGGCTTCAAAGTTTGGTCTTCCCAGGCCTTCAGTTTCAAGAAGAGCTGGATTATTAAAATCAACATATCTTGTTGAGACTGCTGTCGTTGATAGAAAATGATAATTTCGATTTCTGAAACTGGACTAAAATTATTGCACTCAAATAGAATTGTCCTCATTAACTGAATGTGGGGTTAAAATTATAATAACTGTCTTAAAAATAAATGTGGATTAAAAAATAAAAACTTCCCACAATGACATTAGACGTTTTCAGGACCAGCTATGTCTCCGCCACTGGGAGTATATATCAGGGCAATTGTGCTTAGTGATGGGGTTGTTGAGCTCCCTGTGACATGAATAGTAATCGTAGTGTCATAAGTTAAATAAGTGCCACTACCACTTGCCACAACGTAATTAGCAGTGCTGCCTGTTATAGTGCCAAGGGTGACGTTAGCGAGCCCGCTAGAAGTTGCTAGTGCACTTGTGGAATAAGTGTTGGAACCCACTGTAACTCTGACAATAACATCTGTTAGGCTCACATTGGTACTAACGGAAGTGAAAGTTAGCGTGTATGTCTCAGATGTACTTCCTACACCTGAGCTAGATACTGTCATACTCGCCGATGGAGTCGCCTTTCCTATTAACCCACTGAACCCACCAAGCACCGCATAAAGCGTTGCCGCCAAAACCACAGTTATCGCAACAATAAGGATTGTACCAATGATTGCTGAAACTGCTTTATCTTTCTTTTCATCATCTCGAATAACAATTTTCATTTTAGAGTTTGACCTCCGTTGCAGCTAATAATATCGAGTTAATAAATGTTTTTATCATAATAATTATACTTTAATTTAAATATCTTTTATTGACGAAGCCTGAAATTCATCCTTTTCCTCAATTTTTCCAGTTCTTAGAATAATATTACCCTTGCGGTAAATTATAACTCTTTCTCCTATAATTAAACCAAGTGTGAACGCAAGCAGTGCAGTTATGATAAAATCAGCAAGATTGTTCGTTGTTGAGTAAAACAGTTCAAAGAATATCCTGATTATGAATCCGCCTAACCAAATGATTGTGAGCAATACGGATCTTTTGAAGTATAATGTCTGGTTCCTGTAGAAAAATTCTGGGTTTTCAGATATCCTTAATCCTAAAGGAATTGCAACTGCTGCAAGGGCAGCGCTGACTGCAATCTGTGGGATTGTAAGATAGACAAAGAAAAATATCATAATTATTGCATAAATAACGGGTAAAGTGAATATCCTGTTGCTGAATCTCTGTCCGTTAATTGTCCTTCTAATCCTTATAATAATTACAAGGACTAAGATTATAAGAAATTCATATAGCTGATCTTGGGAAAAACCACTTGGCGGAGCTGTCACTTGCCAATGATTAATGTCAGTGTAATAAACTATTGGACATTGTCATCACAGTCATTCCCTGTTAAATTGTTGAAAATTATGGATGATTCTGAAATGTAGAACAGCTGCTTTTGTTTCTTGTATGTCGCAAAGCATCTTTAATCTCCCGTATTACTGGAAGAATTCTTCTTCCACAATAGATTCGAACTTTCTCTTCAATTCAGGTATTTCTATCTTTTTTCCCGTTTCATTCTCAATGGAAGTCATTATTTGGGGGTTAAAACCGCAAGGATTGATCTGATTGAATTTTTCTAGATCTGTGGAAACATTAAGTGCTGATCCATGAAAGGTTGTGAATTCCTTCACTGCCAATCCCGTAGAGGCTATCTTTTTTTCTTTGATCCAGACGCCTGTTTCTCTACCGGTCTCAGATCTACCTACGAGGTTATAATCTGAAAGAAGCAGGATCGTTGCTTTGTGTATCAGATGGATCAGATCAAGTATGTTGATTGAACGATCCCGTAAATTTACAATATAGTAACTGACAATCTGCCCGGGACCATGGTAAGTAATAGATCCTCCCCTTTCGACCTTGATTGATGATTCGATCGAGTCAGCCTTCTGTGTATGCCGGCCCTCAGTATACACATCGGGATGTTCGACAAATATAACAGTATCATTGATTTGACCTCTATTTCTCAGGTCAGCCATATTTCTTTGAAGTTTTAACGTCTCGTTATAGTCGCTGTTCCCGAGGTCAATAATCATTGTAATCCTATAATCCACTGAAATATATCTTCTTAGCTGACAGGATCCAAAAATTTCATTTGTTTAATGTATCTATTCATTGAATGTATAGATCATCTTAGATCCGAAATCATTCCAAAAATATAGCGCGTTTTCCTATTTCACGACCTCATGGATCGTGAGCTCGCTTTTCCCGATGAACATATCATCCGGATGCTTCCTGGAATGCGCCTGCCTGAATGCATCGCTCTGTGTCCAGGCATTAAATGAATCCATGTCTTGCCAATAGGTCAGCACTATGTAGGAATCACCCTTAACAGGCTTCAGTATCTCATTCTTGACGAATCCTTTCATGCCTGATAAATGCTCATTAGTCCCGGAAAAAGCTTTCTCGAAGTCCTGAGAATATTTCGGATTTACCTTGATGTGATTCTGTACGATTATCATATTCAAGGATCAATGCATTGGTCTTATTCTTTTTGATCGTTAAATGTTTATAACACCCCCGTTGATATACGAAAATCAATGCCGGTAGAAAGAGCGAACATAAACCAGTTAATGATACTTTCAGGAATAAATGAAAAGAAAGAGTCCTATCAGGAAATGGCAAAGAATTTAGGCCTGACATTACAGGGTATTCTGTACCATGTCAAGAACCTCAAGAGTCTTGGCTATCTCGATGAGAATGACCGGATAACGCCTTCCGGCTACAATTTCCTGTATAATGGACTGTCGGATTTCGCGTCGAGGATCTCAGCAAACCTGAACCAGCTTCACCGTGAGCTTGTCTGGGAGGCCATAGCAGATGATTCGATCAAGAAAGGCCAGCAGGTTTCAATTTACATGAAGAACGGTTATCTGAGGGCATCCTCAAGCGCGAAAAGTCATGCGCATGGGATATCCGACAGGGATGCAGTAAAAGAATCGATTCTCGGTGTTACTAGGATCGATGGCATAATAGACATTGAATTTGGCCAGGTTGAAATTAACATTATTCCATCAGGATCTGAAAATATACCAGATAAGATAAAGAAAAAACTCTCGAACAGGAAGGATGGCGAGAAGATTGGGACAATAGGCGAATTTGCGTATTATCTTCTTTCTGGGAACAGGATTGACTTCGAATATGCTGCATTGCGCTGTGCGTATGATGCAGCTATCCGTGGCATAAGCTCCATGATTTTTGTCTCTGAATCAAGATTCCTTTTTATATCACCAGAACTTTCGGAACTCTCTAAAAAATATCCGCAGGTAAGAATCAGCGTCAACAGCATTTAATCGAGCCACATAACTATAAAAATATGATTATATTTATTGAAAAATTAATCTGCTTTCCTTGCCAAACCCAAGTTTTATGGAGTTAAAGGAATAAAAATAAACTCTCAATCTAGAATAAATATTTAAATACGTGAGATTTATGACCTCCTGTAATGCAGTCGGGGGTTTTCTATGGAGGAATCTGAAGATGACCGTGGGGATTCATATTATTGCAGATCTCTATGGTGTAGATGAAGAACTCATCTCTACTTCAGAAAAAGTTTTGTCTGTTATTGAGGAGTCCGTGAGGATTAGTGGTTTGACAAAGATTTCGTCAGACTATTTCCAGTTCCAGCCGAGAGGGGT
>JAKBQK010000535.1 GCA_021835265.1 Thermoplasmata archaeon | reverse complement strand
GTGATAATCACACCCTTATTTTTAAACGGAGTACCTTCCAACATAACCTTTGATTATTCATACAACCTTAAGCTTTATGATAAATTAATAAACTTTTATTTGAAAATCTTCTCGTTAAAAGATTTTAAGGAGAACCTGGGATATATTTCATGTATATTTCGAAAATATAATATCTAAAGCTCCGATTACCAACGGATTCCCAACCGGAAAACCATTTTGATATATTCCAAAATGGAAGCTATTGAAATGGAGTTTGTAAGGAATAAAAAAAATATATCAAATAGAAAAGGGCGCGTGGCCAAGCCTGGATATGGCAACAGCCTCCTAAGCTGTAGATCAGGGGTCCGAATCCCCTCGCGCCCGCTTTTGAATCTACTCTATTCTCGGTGCAAGTAAGAATTTAGCTGTCTTGATACCATCCTTACCTGAAAAGTTGAATTCCATCACAAGGGGATAATCATTGTTAAAGGCAATTTTCAATGTATCAGCAAAACTAACTGCCTTTATTATCTTGCTTAGGTAATCAAGCGGATAACTGCTGGAAGCCTTTTCCTGTGCCTTGACTTCTATCAGATTATCATTATCTATGATAAGGTCAACCTCCTCTGAATCACTTTTAGAGGTGGCTTCAAATCTCTTATCCTCTATGGTGAACTTTATGGAATCTCTCACATCAGTAGCCGCCCTCAATCCCCTATCCAGATCTGCCTTCCTTATAACAACATAATTCTTTGGATCCACACTTGGCAGTTTTGGCGAATTCACAAATGTGTCAAGGGTAGATATGGTTTTTGTGAGATTTCCAAGAGAGAACTTCATTTTAGTTCCAGAAATACTTAATAGAAGATCATCTGATTGGGATGCAAGTCTTAGAACATTTCTTATCTTATCAAGCTCAACTGAGATCTCAACTTTTTCTTCAAGATCATAAGCTGAAAACGATTCCTTGGGCACAAAAAGGTCAACCATGGCTATCCTAGCGCTATCTATTGCCCTAACCTTCAGACCATCATTATCAAACTCAAGTTTTGCTTCATTGGTTATTGAACTTAGTATATCTGTTACTTCTTTCAGGTTACTCACACTAGATTTTAATTTCATTAGGGGTACAACGCTTTACATTTAGATAAACCTTTTTCAAATGTGATCAATATTTGTTATCAAACCAGGTTTCACATTTTTCAATAAGATTAATATTCTAAATATAACTAAACTAAAATGTGGTGAAGAGAAATATGCATTCAATAAAGATTCGTTACAGGTGGAATTCACAGTTGTTCGACGTTCTCTTTGAAAACAAAATCATCATTAGAACTAGGGTCATAAGTGATGATGTAAAACAGGATTTTCTTTTCTTCATTCCTTCCGAAGTTGCAAAGAATAGGAGCATAGCAACGTTTCTAAAACTGAAGGCAGAAATGGATAGTTACGGAAATTATGTTATGAGTCTTGGTGAAACAGGAGAAGAATTCGATCATATAAAGAAAATGCTCAGCATAAGTGGATTTATTGTAGACTACATGGAACTTTCTGGTGAGGGCTTTTCAATTACAGGAAGAGTAATGGATGAAAAACTTGCGGATTTAAACGATATAATACTGGATGGTGCAAGAAATCTGGACGATCTTTTTGTTGACTGGATCAGGCCAATTTCAAGCGGGGTAATAGAAGTAGATCCAAAGGTTTATTCAGAACAGTTAATGGGAATCACTTTTCTGGATAGAAAAATGGCCAGTTCAAATGACAATACCACATTTCTGGAAGGTGACACGCCGAGACTTAATAAGGTAACAATGATAGGTACACTTGACGACAACTACGATAGGTCAGTGATCAACGTTGAGGAAGTTATAGGAAGTTCAAAGTTTGTGACTTTAAACGGGATTTATTCAGACTTTCTTAAAAAGCTTGCATCTGAAAATATTCTAACAGAAAGCAGGGTTCTAAAGGCAAGATTGGGAAAACTATATCTTCAGGTGGCGGTACCACAATTCCAGCTAATGCAAATTGTCGGGTTATCCAAAAAAGAAATGTTCAGTGATCTGATAATTGAGGAAATTTTTAAATATAACGGGAATTCAAGCAGAGAAGAATTACTGGAACTTAATTTTGAAAAGTAAAATAAGAGCGGAATTTCTGACTATATTTTAATAATGGTTGATGATTACTTTAGTGGTTGATTCCATGGACACAGATAACGATTTACTGGCTTATTTGGGAATGAATGATTATGAGGATCTTTTTAGGGATATACCAAATAACATCAGAAGTGATATAAAATCCATTGGCGGTGGCAGGTCAGAGATGGACGTGATGTTTGAATCAGAAAGGATAGGTTCTAAGAATGCAATAAACATGAAAATTTTTCTTGGGTTGGGTGCATATGAAAGATTCATTCCATCGTCTATTCCAAATATCATAATGAGAAATGAATTCATTACATCATATACGCCATATCAGGCAGAGATATCCCAGGGCATGCTTCACTCACTCTTTGAGTATCAAAGCATAATATCTGACCTTTCAAAAATGGATGTAACGAACTCATCCATGTATGACGGACCTACAGGGCTAGGCGAGGCCGTGAGAATGGCTCACAGAATAAATGGTAAAAAGACAGTTCTTATACCAGAAAATATAAGATTGTCTCACAGACAGGTAATAAAAACATATGTCACAGGATTGGACATATTACTTAAACCATATCCGGTTAATGAAGATGGTACTATCAATCTTGATAAACTAATTCAACTGATAGACGAGGATACTTCTGCAATCATTACTTACAATCCTTCAAACTATGGGACAATAGATCCAGGTGTGGCCAATATTAAGGAAATCAAGAAGGCTGCTATACATATAGCATATTATGACCCTGTTTCACTGGCAATAATAAAATCCCCCGGAGATTATGATGCTGATATAGCTGTTGGAGAAGGACAGCAACTGGGTATCTCACTAAGCTATGGGGGTCCCTATCTGGGTATTTTCTCATTCAAGGAGAAATATGTAAGAAAATCACCTGGAAGGCTTATAGGGGAAACCGTTGACACAAAAGGAAAAAGGGCATTTGTGATGACACTTCAAACGAGGGAGCAGCATATACGAAGGGACAAGGCGATGAGCAATATATGTACAAACCAGGCATTACTTGCCATAGCCTCATCTGCATATCTTTCCATACTCGGAAAAAAGGGATTGAGATGGATAGCTTCAAGATCCATGGAAAATGTTAGTAAAACGCTAAAAAAAATGGAAAAGGTCAGCTATGTGAAGGTCCACAAATGGAAGAACCGCTTTTTTACCGATTTTATTGTTGATGCAGGCATAAAATCAGATACACTTATGGCCAACCTTGAAAAGGCTGGATTTCTTGGGGGATTAAAGGCTAATAGTTTCCTATTTACTATGCCTGACAACTTAAAAAATGATGTATTCTTTGCAGCTACAGAAATGAGGAATGATAGTGAAATTGATCAATTAATAACGGCGATGGAGGCGATCTAATGACATATCATCAGGCAGAATACGATGAAAAATATATCAAGGAAATCAACTCAGAAAATAGTTTTTCATGTGAAAAAATTGAATTGCCAAAATTAGACGATTCAATTGCTCAGGATGACCTGAAACTTCCAGAAATAGCTGAAAATGATGTTGTAAGGCATTATGTGAGGCTGTCTCAGATGAACTATGCCGTTGACACAGGATTCTATCCACTTGGCTCCTGTACTATGAAATTCAATCCAAAATTTGCAGACAGAATTGCAAATGACTCAAGATTTGCAAGGGTGCATCCACTGGCTGACTATGAATATTCACAGGGAAATCTGCAGGTAATGTATGAATTGAGGGAATATCTTAAGGTCATTTCAGGCATGGACGCAGTGAGCTTGCAACCACTGGCTGGAGCACACGGTGAGTTCACATCCATGTTGATTGTGAGAAAATACATGGAAGATATTGGGGAGACCGGCAGAACAGAAATCATAATACCAGATTCAGCGCATGGTACAAACCCAGCTTCTGCGGCAATGGCAGGATTCTCCGTTGTTGAGATACCATCTCTTGAGACTGGTGTTATCAACATGGATGCACTGGAAGCTGCGTTGAGTGAAAAAACAGCAGCATTTATGATAACAAATCCTAACACACTTGGAATCTTTGAAACAGACATCAAGGAGATAGCAGATATGGTACACAGGAACGGCTCTCTACTTTATTATGATGGTGCCAACCTGAATGCCATACTGGGATTAACATCACCTGGATCAATGGGTTTTGATATGGTGCATTTTAATCTTCATAAGACATTTGCAACACCACATGGTGGGGGTGGACCTGGGGCTGGTCCAGTTGCCGTGAAGTCGTTTCTGGAAAAATATCTTCCATTTCCCAGAATCGAAAAGGAAGGTGATCTTTATATTCTTAAATCTGATGAAAAAGATAGTATAGGTAGAGTCGCTGGTTTTCAGGGTTCATTCACCAATTTACTAAGAGCGTGGGCTTACATAAAATACAAGGGATCAGATGGGCTCCTATTAAATACTCAAAGGGCAGTGCTCAATGCAAACTACATGGCAAAAAGACTGGAACCAATACTCAATTACCATCACGAGGGGTTGAAGAAACACGAAGTTATAATGTCAACGAAAATGGTAAATAAAAGGGCGCTGGACATTGCAAAATATATTATTAACAAGGGTGTTCATGCTCCTACCATATATTTTCCTCTGATAGTTCCGGAAGCTCTTATGATTGAGCCAACAGAAGACGCAAGCAGGGATGATATGGATGAGTTCTGTAACATAATTCAGGAAGCAGTATTAACACCAGACGAAGAACTTCATAAAATGCCCGTTAATCTTTCAATTGGAAGGGCTGATGAAGTAAAGGCGGCAAAGGATTTAAAATTAAAATGGTAGATCAGATAGCCCGGAATTTCCTTTTTCCAGCCTCATAAATCTCCCCATCTGTGCCAAGGAGATTTAGGGTTTCATCCAGCTGTCTGGCCTCAACACCATCCTTGGCCAATCTCTGTAAAATTTCATCATAACTTATTCCACCAAATGGATTATTTTCCTTTATTATCTGGAGAACATTATCTTTCAATTTTACAGCAGCATCCGAAAACTGGTAAGATGACATCCCTGCAATTATCTCCTCCAGTGGTCCAGTATTGTAATTTTCATATAATGAATATGCCTTCAAAGAACCCTTTGCCTCATCTTCTGTAAACCCGAGATCCATTAAGTGATTCTGATCTATTTCAGGGGATTTTCTGATCTCCTTTATTGCCAAGAGCCTGTTATTCAGAGACTTAGCTGTTCTCATTTTCCAGTATTCAGTATCAATCTCATTCACCGTTCTGACATATTCTGGATTTATGTTAATGTACATTTTTCCTTCATTAGACCTGAAATAGGATGTTCTTCCCATCAGAACTACAAGATCATTCTCGTTCACAGCATCCACCTGTACCTTTGTGTTCTGGTTGA
>JAKBQK010000063.1 GCA_021835265.1 Thermoplasmata archaeon | reverse complement strand
GAAAGTTGTCTAAAAAACTTGATTTCCTATCAAAGGAAGCATATGAACATCTGATTAAATATCCTTTTTTTGTAACCAGAGCAGCAGGTTCAAAAGGTGCTGATCTGATTGCTGTTAGATTTGACATGTCTATGGTAATTGAGGTAAAGAGTTCACAGAATCCAGTACTCGCCTTTTCTTCTTCCTCTGGAAAAAATCAGGATCAGGCTGAGAGACTGGCTAAGAAGTGCCTTAATTCTGGCATATTTCTAATTTACGCATTCAGGCTAAAAAATACAGATGGCGATCCCTGGAGAATGTTCAAAGTCCCGGGAGAACCCATGGGCAGATACAGGAATCTTTACAATATACTTCCTCAAATTGAAATAACCAGAAATGAAAATTTTGTAATGAAGTGGGAGGATGGTGCCCCACTGAGTAATATGCTAAAATATTTAATGGAAAGCAATTCAAAGTGATTGCTTTATTGCCTTCTCAAGGCATTCAATTCCCTCATCTATCTGCTCATCAGTGATTATCAGAGGTGGAATTAGCCTTATTGCACTTTCTCCTGTTCCGAGAAGTATTATTCCATTCTGGAAGCCTTTATACTCAACATCGTTTCTGAGCTTTACGGCCGGTTCCTTTGTTCTTCTGTCCTTTACAAAGTCGATTGCCTGCATGAGCCCAATACCCCTTACATCTCCAATGACATCATATCTTTCCTTTAGTTCTTCCAGTCTCTGCCTGAGATGCTTTCCTCTCTTGGCTGCATTTTCAACCGCTCCTTCCTTCTTCATGGCCTCTATGGTTGCCTTGCTTGCAACAGAAGCAAGAAGGTTTCCACCATATGTGTTTGAGTGAAGCCCGAGTTCTGGGAAGTCCAGCTTTGAATCTACCACCACAGCTCCCATTGGAAGCCCGTTTGCAATTGCCTTTGCCAGTGTAATGATCTGAGGTTCAACACCAAAATGTTCTGAAGCAAAGAATTTTCCTGTTCTACCAAAGCCTGCCTGAACTTCATCCATTACAACGAGCATGTTGTTGTCATCTGCCAGTTTCCTGAGTTTCTTGTGGAAATCCATTGGTGGAACGATATAGCCGCCTTCTCCCTGTATTGGTTCAACTACAAATGCAGCAACGTTTTCTGGAGGCATGTACATTTTCAGCGTGTATTTCTCTATGAAATCCAGTGCTGCGTTGGTGAGTTCTTGAGGATGTTCATATCCATCTATTCCAAAAATGTTCCTGTATGGGTTAGGAAATGGAACATGTTCAACTCCTGGCATTGATGGGAAAAGATACTTTTTCTGGATTCCCTTTGAAGCGGTCATGGAAAGTGAACCCTGTGATCTTCCGTGAAATGCTCCTATGAATGAAATGAACTCCTGTTTTCTTGTTGCAACCTTGGCAAATTTGATTGCTGCCTCAACGCTTTCTGTTCCACTGTTTGTGAAAAAGACCTTCTTCTTGAACTTACCGGGTGTCACGCTGGATATTGCCTTTGCTGCATCTACCTGTTCCTGATAATAAAAGTCAGTTCCTGCAAAATGCCAGAGCTTAAACAGCTGTTCCTGAACTTTTTCGGTAATATAGGGATGAATATGCCCCATATTGTTGACTCCAATACCTGCTGCGAAGTCAATATACACATTCTCATCTACGTCCTGTATATAAACCCCCCTTCCTCTCTTGGCCACTATAGGAAGTGACTTGGAACTTGTTGCCAGATATTCAGTATCTTCTTCAACTATTTTCTTACCCTTTGGTCCTGGCGGCACTACCTTTATATTCACTTTCATCTCGAAATCGTTTTCATTTGTTTGCATAATTTCACCTGAAAATAGATGTCAATTGAAAATATATAGCTTATTGAATGAAAAACGAAATAATGTTACGTATTTCGTAACATATATAAAAATTATTCTCATTTTAAGGAGGATTTGCCCTGTTGAGTTATATCAGAATATTAAATATAACATATAGTGTGACAATTGTGTAAAATGTAAGGAAATCCTTATTTTATTTTCATGCAATATAAAATTATTAATATTCATGTACAATTCTACCTGAATGATGGGAGAAGAAGAGAAACTGGTTTCAGAATTCTATAGAGATGAGATCACAGACAGAGAGTTCTATAGAAAACTTGCCAAAAGATCCCGAAATAAAGTTTTAAAAGAGAAACTTGATTATCTCGCTGAAATGGAGGAGTCCCATTCTGAGTTCTGGATGAAAAGACTCATAAAGTTAGGCTCTGAAAAAAATGAGATCAAGCCTAGAAGTGTGAAGATTTTCTTTCTCCTATTCCTTACCAGAATCTTGGGTAATAACCTAACTGTCAATCTTCTAGAAAGAGGAGAGGTTGAAAGTATCAGAAAATACAGGGATTTTTTAAAGAATATGAAGGATACCGATGAAGTAAATGCATTAAAATCTATTATAAATGATGAGATAGGTCATGAAAACGTCTTTGAACAGATGGGGATTAACAGGGAAGCCTATCTTGATAGAATACAGGCTTTCATATATGGTATGAGTGATGGACTCGTTGAGGTTCTGGCAGCAATCGCAGGATTAACTGCAATTATAAGTAACAATTTCATAATTGCGATGAGTGGACTTGTTATAGGAGTCGGTGGAACCATAAGCATGACCCTTGGAGCATATCTTTCAAAATCCTCCGAAATTGAGTACAGGATAAGGAATATTAAAAGGGAAAGTCTCATTACAAACACTAGCACTCATAAGATGAAGACTGAAATTGAAAATGAAGAGAACCGTACAAAGGTTTCAGCGGGAACAACCGGTCTTTCCTATATAGCAGGAGCTGCTTTTCCAATAATTCCTTTCCTCTTTCCTCTTGGCATACTTTCACTGATCATTGCCGTTATACTTGTGGCTGCAGTTCAGGCAGTAAGCAATTCCATTATAGCAATAGCACTGAACATCTCTATATTGAAATCCTCAAGCAGGGCAGCCATTTTATCACTGCTAGCCGCGGCAATCACCTACACAATAGGATTTATATTCCACACCTATTTCCACATATATATAGGTTAGAAGAATTGGTGAAATATTAAAACCCAAATATTTACATAAAAAACAGATTTTTAAAACCGCTTACTCTTTCTTATGGTTTCTCTCTTCTGTACATTGAAGAAGTAGAGAATGAAAACTATGCCCAAAATAAGAACAGTAATGCCAAAGTATAATCCCGCTTCAAGGTAATATGAAATCTGTCCGAGATGTATTTTCAGGGCAGAGCTATTTTTTTCCAGATTTTCCACGTGAAAAACCCACTGTCCTGAAACAGGTGCCACTATGGATTTGGAAATGCCTGATCCTGTGAAGTTTGATTCCACAACAGTATTCCCTGATGGTTCACTGAACCATGCCCTGAAGTTTCCAGTAGAATTTGCTGTGATCGTATATGTCAGAAGTAATCCTGACGTTACGTTTATATCCATAGATTTTTCGGAACCACCAGCAATAACCGTATCCTTTGTGGCTGAGGATGACGTGTAAAATCCAAAGGCGGAATAACCCAGTATTAAAATTGATGCAACTACCAGTATCATTCCTATTTTTACTGCTCTTTCAGGTGTGAGATACATTTCAAGCCTTTCCTATCATGTTATCCAATGTATTTTAATTTACGCCGATGTATGAACCTATTCAACTATTGATTCGATTTTTATTGCCATATCTTTCCTGAATACAAGATTTTCCTCCCTCAGTGTCTCCTTGATCACCCTTTTATCGAATTCTTTCAAATCCACCGGTGTGGAAATAATAAATCCTTTATATGCCTGTTTTCCCGATTTTAGCTTACTTCTTTCTGTTCTAATCCCAGAGATTACTGATATTACATTGCTGAATATTTCTGCATCTTTTTCAAAATCTTCCAGTTCTACAGGCCACTTCTGTTCATGAATTGATCCTCCCATGCCCAGCATTTCATATGCCTTATCTGTGATGAATGGGGCAATAGGTGCATAAAGTTTCATAATATCCAGTGCAACTTCTCTTGCAACATATGCAATTTCATCTTTTTCCTCTTCTGAACCCCTTGATACAAAGGATTTGATTATCTCAAGATAATTATCGCAGAACATTGTCCAAAAGAAGTTATCAACCTCTGTCCTGGCTTTGGCAAAGTCATTGGTTGAGTATAGTTCTTCTGCCTTTCTAATGGTTCTATTTAACTCCTGTGCAATCCATCTGTTGAATGGCAGCTTTATTTCTGTTTTTCTCTTTTCTGGTAGTGCACTGATAAGACTTATTGCGTTGTATATCTTTATTATGGTTCTTCTTCCCCTTGTGAGCTCCTGTTCCTTGAGTGAAATGTCGTCCCACGTTGACGAGGAAGAACCCCACAACCGAACTCCATCAGCTCCATACTTGTCAACAAGTTCCATTGGATAGACCACGTTTCCCTTGCTCTTACTCATTTTTTGACCCTTGGAATCAAAGACATTCCCACTTATTATGATATTATCCCATGGTATCTTTTGGAAATGAACCATGTATCTGTAAATCGTGGTGAATGCCCATGTAGTAATGATATCATGCCCCTGAAATCTTGCACTCATTGGAATTCCGTTATTTTCTATGGAAGAATCTCTAAGAGAAATTGTAGGCGAGGTTGATGATGTAAACCATGTATCCAGAACATCTGTTTCTGGAGTCACATCATTAGATGAACATTTAGGACATTTTTTCTTCTCATCAAACCTTGGGTCTACTGGCAACTCACTTTTTTCTGGAAGAATGACCTCACCACAACTGTTGCAGTACCAGACTGGAATTGATATTCCCATTATCCTCTGCCTCGATATGCACCAGTCCCATTTCAGGCCATTTACCCAGTTTTCATAACGTATTCTCATAAAATCGGGTGTCCATTTTATCTTTCTTCCCTGCTGTATAAGATCGTCCTTCATGTCAAGATACCTGAGATACCACTGTTTGCTCACGCCGATCTCAATTGGAGTTCCACATCTTTCATGGGTATTGACAGAATGTTTTATTCTCTCTATGGACTTAAGATCTCCTGACTCCTTCAGAAGATTCTTTATCTTTTTTCTTCCTTCTTCTACCTTGAGACCTTCAAGGAGGCCACCATCTCTTATGAATCCCCTTTCATCAAGTAATCTTATAAGTTTCAGGGAATGATCTTTCCATATTTCGTAATCTGTCTGATCCCCAAAGGTACATACCATTTCAGCACCCGTTCCCTTATCCATCAGAACTCGCGGATCTGTTATAATTTCAACTTCCTGCCTGTATAGAGGTACCCTGAATTTCTTTCCAGAGAATTTTTTTGCCCTCTCATCCTCCGGATTCAGTGCAATAGCCACACAAGCTGCAAGCATTTCAGGTCTTGTTGTGGCTATCTGGATGACTGCGCCATCATCTGACCTGAAGTCTATATAAACGAAGTCTGTTTCCCTTTCACTGTCTTCCATTTCAATCTGTGAAATTGCAGTCCTGCAAGTTGGGCAGCTTATGGTCATTCCCTCACTCCTGTATTTCGG
>JAKBQK010000083.1 GCA_021835265.1 Thermoplasmata archaeon | reverse complement strand
CCGGAAATATAAGAAAAAGATTCAATATTCCTTCTTGCATGCCCAGGGTAATTCTTTTCAAGAATTACTTCGATTTGATCAGTAGATTTCGGCAACATAGGTGATGTTCTCCAGCTCTTTTTCTACACCGGAATTAAAATTATAATGTAGTATTTATACATTTTGTAATATGTATGCAAATTTACAATAGATATTTGTTTCATTCTTCAGTAAATTTCATGAATTCTTCATTTGTTTCAAGCTCTTCTTCCCTGAATCTTTTTCTTATATTTCCGGGGATAAAATTTTTGGCAATTCTGGTAAGGTCTTCAGTGGAAGTCTCCTTAATCAGGAGTGCCGCCAGAGTATAGATTATTATGGAAAGAATGGTGACCCCACCCAGTATCAATATATTCTTTGGAACTGTTATGGTTTCTATGAATATTATGAATATTGCCTGAACTCCTGCAGGTAACGCCTGTCTTAACAGGCGGATGTTGAACGGGATTTTCTCCATCCTTGATACAATGATCCTGTAAATTACGAATGATGCAATGCCTGATATTAGCATTGCATATGCTGCTCCAAAGGGGCCCAAAGAATATTTGCTGGTCCCCAGAATTTCCGGAGGAACCAGAATAAACATGAGAATAATATTGAAAAATATCAGTAGTGTGTCTACCCCGGCAACCAGTCTTGTTTTTTTCCTGCTTATGATTGCTGAGTTATAAGGTGAGCTGATTGCACTGAAATAAGCTCGCCATGCAAGAAGGGAAAGCATGATGTTGTAAGCCATGTAATTTGCTGTGAAAATGTTCATTACATCAACTGCAAGAAGAGACAATGGCACAACAAGTGGAAGAGTATAAAGAGATATGAGCCTCTCAAATTCATGTATAGACTCATTATGTTTTTCCTTCCCTGATGTTCTCTGATACCTGATCAGAAGGGGCATGAAGAACATAGACAGCGATGCTGAAAGTGTTGTGATAAGGGCAGCAATGGTCTGAGAAGTGTAGAATGCTCCAGTGGCGGTTGCATGCCAGTAGAATTGAATTATTACCTTGTCTATATTTCCGCTAACTGTTCCTACTGAAAGGGCGAATATCAGTGGGAGTGCAATTTTTGTATATATCTTTAACATCCTTTTTGTTGGCCTGCCAATCTTCCATGGCCTGCCAAGCATTATTGAAACCACAAAGAATAATGTGTATGAAATACTGTAAATTATAGCTAAATACAATGCATCAATATATCCATAAAGGGTGGGGTGTGTTCCAATCAGCAGTGCCATAATGATAAACACTGAATTTCTGAACACTGCTTCAATCAGTGGAGGTATTGAATTTCTCACGGATTTTAGTGTTGCTATATAATAGGCAGAACTGAAGGCAGTCATATTCTTAAAAAAGAAGTATGGTATGAGTGCAATGATCACCCAGTACTCAACAGGTGACTGAAAACCTTTGTGAAGTATCTCAGTCCATATGGCAAGTGATATGATGACAATAATTGAAAAAACAGTCCCCATCACAAGCTTAATTGAAAGATATGTTCCATTGCATTCCTCAATGTTCTCACCATGTGTTATATTTATAGTGTGAGCAGTAGAATAACCAAGATCACCAATTATAGTAAATATGCCCACAAATCCCATACCAAAGGCGAGAAATCCCCAACTGGTAGTTCCTATATACTTTATAATGAAGAACATCCCCGTCATGCCAAAAATTGCACTTAGAATGTTCTGGATTATCACAATTGGCGATCTCTGTGCGAACACTTCGAGGTAATGTAAATTTCCGTTTAAAGTTAACTAACACCAACCTTCAGAGATGAAGGGCTCGGATGGCAGAGCAAATCCATTTATAAATTCATAGCATCGCTAAAGATAATTTCCAGAAAAACAGAATCATTTCACCAATTTCTTTAATTCGTTTTTCAAAACCTTCCCAAGAACGTTTTTTGGAAGATGATCAACAAACAATACAACCTGGGGCACCTTATACTGTGCCATATTTTTACTACAATAGTCAATAATTTCTTCTATGGTCAGTGTTCTGCTATTTTTTATCACTATGAATGCAACAACTGCCTCTTCAGTTATTAGATCGGGCATTCTTACGACAGCACATTCCTCGACTTTATTGTTTGATTTTATAATTTTTTCAACCTCATTAGGATAAACGCTCATTCCTGACACCATAATGAGTTCCTTTTTTCTGCTCATTATGTATATGAAACCGTTTTCATCGTTTCTGGCTATGTCTCCTGTGTATAACCACCCGTCCTTAATAGCAGATTTGTTTGTTGTATCTGTCAGGTATTCCTGTATGACCTGGGGGCCCTTCTACTTTATAGATCCCCCATGAATGATATTCTTCAATAACCAATCCTTATCACTAATTCAGGCGAAAACTGGTAAATTAGGTCCTTTTGATATTTTTCCTGGCCCTGTCAATCTTCCCTCTTAGAAATAATGAGTTTATAACCACAGAAGTTGAACTCATACCCATTGCAAAAGCAGAAATGATGGGCAAGACAAAGAATATTGAGAGGCCTGTGAATGGTACCAAAACTCCTGCTGCAACAGGTATAAGCAAGATGTTGTATCCAACGGCCCAAGCCATGTTCTGTTTTATCTTGGAAATTGTTTTGTCTCCAATGAATTTCACAAACTGAACCTGCTCAAGATCATTATTCATGAGGATGATGTCTCCGTTCTCCCTTGCAATATCTGTGCCAGAACCCATGGCAACTCCAACATCTGCCGTTTCAAGGGCAACAGAATCATTTATTCCATCCCCTATAAACATCAGATATTCGCCTCCAGCCTGATATTTCTTGACTATTTCCGCTTTCTCGCCCGGCGGGACTTCATAATAAACATCGTCTATTCCCAAGGTTCTTGCCACCCTGATTGCCTCACTTTCAGAGTCACCAGTTATTAAACATGCACTGAGACCTATGCTTCTGATTCCTCTGATTGCAGAAAATGCGGATTCCCTTATTCTATAAATCAATGAAATTTCTCCAATCAATCTATCATCGACCCTCACTGAGACAGACGAGACTCCTTTTGTCCCTGATCTTGAAATTTCAACCTTAACGCCATCGATTATTCCGGAGATCCCTTTTCCCGGTATTTCCATAATGTCCGACGCCTCTTTCAATGATTTTACTGATTTCAAAGCCTCGTTAACTATTGCTCTTGCAACCGGGTGATTGGATTTTGATTAAACAGATGCTGCCATCTGTAATACAAATTCTTCTGAAACTGCTTCATCTTCAATTGTTATATTTCCTATAGTCGGGTTGGAATCTGTAAGGGTACCTGTTTTATCAAACATGACCATTGTGACTTTCGACAGCCTGTCAAATGCGTTCGGGTTTTTTATAATCACGCCACTCTCAGAAGCCTTGCCTGAAGAAATTAGGAGTGTTATGGGTACAGCGAGGCCAATTGCACATGGGCATGCAACCACTACCACGGAAACAAATGCAAGGAGTGAGATTTCACCTGCTGAAGTGTACCCAATACTATTCAGATAAACATACCAGAAAATAGATGAAACAGTTGCTATGAACATGACAAGAGGGACAAATATCGCCGAGAAAGCGTCAGAAATTCTCTGTACTTTTGCTCTTCCGGAAACAGCTTTCTGCAACATTTCATAAATTTGAATGACAGTGCTATTTTTCCCAGTTCCTGTAACTTCTACCTCAACTGCACCATTCAGGTTCAGTGTTCCAGAATATACCTTATCACCTATCTGTTTTAGCAGGGGCATCTGCTCTCCGGTGAGCATTGATTCGTCCACCTCGCTTTTACCTGCAGATATCAGGCCATCAACAGGTACGCTCTCACCGGGTTTAATGAGTATAATATCACCACTTTTGATGGAATCAGCCTTTCTGTCCTGAAAAACACCATCACCTGTTTTGAGGTGGACAGTATCTGGAATTAGCGATAAAAGTTTTCTTGATGCACTGTTGGATTTTTTCTTTGTTATGTTTTCAATGAAATTTCCCGTCAATATCAGTGTTATGATAAAGACAGATGCGTCAAAGAAAACATCAAACCTTCCTGCATTTCCACTGAGAGTAACGAAAGCTGAAAAAATAAAAGCGGTTAAAGTTCCTATAGATACAAGAAGATCCATGTTTCCCGTTAAACTTCTAACCGCATGATAAGCTCCCTAGTAGAAACCCAGTCCGGAATAAAACTGCACGGGAAATGAGAGGGCCAGAAGAATGTAATCTTTATATGATATCCCTGCAAATTATGATGAGGGTATTGCGTAACTTATCAATAACACGGGAATGGACAGTGCCCATCCTACAGTGAGCCTTTTCCTGAGTTTTGAATACTCAAGTTCCGGAGAGCTGTATACCTGTCTGCATGCATTTGAGCAGAAATAGTAAGTTTCCCTGTCAACCTCATAAAAAATATCGCTGTTTTCTGGTACAAACATACCACATACAGGATCTGTGGGCATATATACACCGATTATCTGCTGTGTTTCAGTGGATTCTTATCGAATTCTGTCTTGCAGTTGCTGCTGCAGAAGTAGAATGTTTTTCCCTGAAACTGGGTTGTAAACTGAGTATCTTCCTTCACTTTCATACCACACATTACATCTTTTGCCATACTGGATAATTTCCTGGTAATAGATAAATATACTCAATGAATGCTTTGATTTTCATTGAAATAATTAATAAATTATTGTACATCATGGTTAGTGCAAGAAAAAATACGTTGTGCCTGGAGCTATACTGGAAATAACCCACTGTATATAGAATACCATGACAGAGAATGGGGAGTTCCGCTCCATGATGATAACCGCCTTTTTGAGATGCTTGTTCTTGAAGGGGCCCAGGCAGGTCTCAGTTGGCTAACTGTTTTGAAAAAAAGGGATTCTTTCAGGAGGGCTTTTGCAAATTTCGACCCTAAGGCTGTTTCACTGTTTGGAGAAAGCAATATCAACGAATTGATGAAAAATCCAGAGATAATCAGAAATGAAAGGAAAATCAAGTCTGCAATCTCGAATGCTGTTAAATTCATAGAGGTTCAGGATGAGTTTGGAACCTTTGATAATTATGTCTGGGATTTAGTCCATGGTGAACCTGTAGTCAACCACTGGAAATCGATTAAAGAAATTCCCCCAAGAACTGAACTTTCAGATGCTTTGAGCAGGGATCTTCTCAAAAGAGGTTTCAGTTTTGTGGGTTCTACTATCTGTTATGCATATATGCAATCTACAGGCCTGGTGAATGACCACCTTGAGGAATGCTTCAGGTTTCAGGAACTGATGAGATTGAAATGATGCTATGAATGTCTGAAAACTAATAGACTAATTTTTAAAGTTACTTTCCCCTCGCAGGAGATGATGGTATTTTCAGCATATTCCATCTTTCGTCTATTGCCCCAATGATTAATTCTGAGATTCGTATTGCTTTGTCCAAATCATCAAGCGTGTAGAGATCACTTATATCGTTTTTAATACTTAATATTATATATTTAGAACAATCCGGTGATTTCACC